>JBGUQD010000096.1:0-8440 GCA_045130755.1 Candidatus Limivicinus sp.
GACCCGTACGGGACTCGAACCCATGTTACCGCCGTGAAAGGGCGGTGTCTTAACCACTTGACCAACGGGCCATATAAAAGGCGCAGCGGGTTGCTGCGCCTTATTTGGTAGCGGCACCTGGATTCGAACCGGGGACACTTCGGGTATGAACCGAATGCTCTGGCCAACTGAGCTATGCCGCCATTTGCTATGAGAACAGCATATGGAATATACCAGATTTCACGTTGTTTGTCAACACCCATCGAAAAATTTTTCCGCGTTTTCAAAAAATGAAAAGTTTCTCTTGAAATCACGGAAGGGATGTGGTAAACTAAACAGGCTTTGGAGGGTTAGCTCAGCTGGTTAGAGCGTCCGCCTCACACGCGGAAGGTCGACGGTTCGAGTCCGCCACTCTCCACCAAAGCAAGATAATCCGAACCACATCTTTTCAATCGGAGATGGGTTCGGATTTTGCTTTATTATCGATGATTTCCAATCCAGCCGCAAACCATGCAAGCGAAAAGCCAAATAATGATATGGAGGAAATCATCATGAGAAGACTGATTTGCTGTGAGTATCACGAGGACTCGCAAACTGTGGAGCTACGCTACACCGACGGGACACTGATCGACATTGACTGCATGGCCGTCGAGGATGAGGTCGCTCGGAACATGTACGAACGGTCGGAGCTGGACTACCTGCTCAACCATGACCTGGTGGGCTACGCCGATCTGATCCTCAACGGCGATGTCACGGAATACCTGCAAAATGTGACCGACTATCGGCCGCTGGATGAAAGAGAATAATGATTGTGAGCGAGATGCTGCAATTGGCGCAGCATCCCGCTCAGCTTTTGCGTCGAAAAATAGAGCGCGAAAAAGCCAGTGTTTTCAAGGCATTTAGGACAAGAAACAGAAAGGGCAATATAAATCCTTTCTGTGGCTGCTTTAAGTGCGCTCATTTCGCCTGGAGACAATCAGCTAAATTTAAACGACCTGTTTTTCGTGATCTTTTATGTTTCTATTGCCATGAAAATACCTTTGTAGTACAATCAATTTGGTATTTTATACCTTGACGAAACAAATACTAATGTAATACAATAGTAAACGAGAAAGGCGGTTGCCTTATGGCGGAGCCAAAGTTTCAAATCAAGCCCAAAAAGTTCACAGGAGAATCGACCGTGGTCTCCATGCGCATGCCAAAGGATATGCTGAGGGCGATCGACGCGGTTGCGGCAAAGACCGGCCGTACAAGAAATGAGTTTATGTTGATGAGTCTGGAGTTCGCGCTGGATCATCTGGAGATTGAAGAGAAATAACAGGAGGACAGGAACATGGCCTTCATCAAGTGCAAAATGTGCGGCGGGGATCTTCGGTTCGAAGAAGGCTCCACCGTATGCGAATGTGAATACTGCGGCACCCGTCAGACGGTGCCGAGTGCGGATAACGAGAAAAAGCTGACTCTGTTTTCCAGAGCTGGGCGTTTGCTGCGCAGCTGTGAGTTTGACAAGGCTGCAGGCGTATTTGAAACCATCGTCGCCGACTTCCCCGAAGAGGCTGAAGCCTACTGGGGACTGGTGCTGTGCAAATACGGCATCGAGTATGTGGACGATCCGGCGACCGGGAAGAAGATTCCGACTTGCCACCGCTCCAGCTTTGAAAGCGTGCTGGATGATCCCAACTTCGAGCAGGCCTGTGAAAACACCGATGCCCTTGCCCGCCGGGTATACCGAGACGAGGCACGGCAGATCGAGGACCTGCGCAAGCGGATCATCGAGGTCTCCGGCAAAGAAGAGCCCTACGATGTTTTCATTAGCTACAAGGAGACCGACGAAAACGGTGACCGTACCCTCGACAGCGTAATCGCGCAGGATATTTATACGGAGCTGACCGAGAAGGGCTACCGCGTGTTCTTCTCCCGCATCAGCCTGGAAGACAAGCTCGGCACAGAGTACGAGCCTTACATCTTTGCTGCCCTCAACAGTGCAAAGGTGATGTTGGTGGTCGGTACAGACTATGAAAACTTTGATGCTGTCTGGGTCAAGAATGAGTGGAGCCGCTTTCTGAAACTGATTGCGTCCGGCCAGAAAAAGACGCTGATTCCGGTTTTCAAAAATATGGACGCCTATGATATGCCCAAGGAGTTTGCCAAGCTCGCCGCCCAGGACATGGGCAAGGTCGGTGCCATGCAGGATCTAGTTCGCGGCGTGGAAAAGCTGATCGGGAAAAAGGGCGAGCCTGTGAAGGAGACTGTCAAGGAAACCGTCGTTGTCCAGCAGAGCGGTGGACCGAACGTGACGGCGCTCCTCAAACGCGGCCAGCAGGCATTGGAGGACGGCGATTGGGACAAGGCAAAGAGTTTTTACGATCAGGTGCTCAGCATGGACGCGGAGAACGCGGAGGCTTTCTTGGGACTGTTTTTGGCCGGGGCAAAGTGTTCCAATGAAGCGGAATACATAGAAACTGTCTGCGCGCAGGAGGCGGCAGTCGAAACACTGTCCATCGCTCAGGACACCGAGCGGATCAAGGCGGCAACCAGGCAGTACACGATAGCGGGGTTTCTGTCTGAAAACCAAATCCGTTCCCTGTTCCAATCTGATTTGAGCTATCCTTCGGCGCTGAATGCATGGAAGACGATCAAAGCGCAGGAGGACGGCCTGTTTAAAACTGACCGCAATCTTGTCCGCGCTGTACGCTATGCCAAAGGCGATGCCGCCTCCCGACCGATCCGATTCAAGGCAGAACTCTCCGCGGCACTTGAAAAAGCAGTGAGAGAGGCGCAGGAACAGGAGCGGACTGCGGAAGAAAACAAACGCCGGGAGTACGTGGCTTTCCTTGCCGACGCGGAAGAAAAACTGAAGTCACAGTACCGGGAAGCGCAGGAGCGGCAGGAGGCTAACTATCAGGACGCTTTGCAGCGCTTTGAAAAGGCAAGGAAATTGACGGATTATCAATCTGTGCGAGAGTGCTTCGTCGCACTTACGCCATATAAGGACAGCGAGAAAATGGTCGCGCTGTGCGACGAGAAGCTGGTGCAGATCAAGAAAGCCGAGGCCGAGGAGGCAGAGCGCCAGCGAGTCGCGAGGGAAAAAGCGGAAAAGGCGGAAAAGGCGGCGCAGGCGAAGAAGAAACGTCTCACAATCGCGGCGATCCTTATTGTCGCTCTGGTTATCGCAGGGTACTTTACCTACACGAAGGTCATTGTCCCCGCAAACAGCTACAAGGAGGCCGAGGCGCTGTATAAGGCGGGCCGTTATGAGGAGGCCATCACAGCTTTCACAGCGTTGGGCAGCTACAAGGATAGCGCAGGCAGGATCGAGGAAGTCAGAGAATCGATCCGTGCCCGGGATTATGCTGCGGCCGAGGCGCTGTACAAGGCGGGCCGTTATGAGGAGGCCATCACAGCGTTCACGGCGCTGGAAGGATACAAGGACAGCGCAGAGAGACTTGAGGAGGCAACCCGTGCCCGGGATTACGCTGCGGCGGAAGCACTGTTTGAGGCGGGGCAGTATGAACAGGCATATGCGGAATTCTTAAAACTGAAGGGCTATAAAGATGTTGACAGCCTGCTTGAAAAGGATGAGCATCTAATTGCTGCTGCTGCGCGGAAGGCGGCTTTTACGACCATAGGAAACACGGTGAGCTTCGGCACGTATGAACAGGACAACAACACTGCAAACGGAAAAGAAGAGATCGAATGGGTGGTGTTGGCAACAGAAGGAGACAAAAGCCTGCTGATCAGCAAATACGCGCTGGACTGCCAGCCGTACAACACGAAATACACCGATGTCACATGGGAAACTTGCTCACTCCGGAAATGGCTGAATGAGACGTTCCTGAACACCGCCTTCAGCAAAGAGGAACAGGCCATGATCCCGACAGTCACCGTCAGCGCGGACAAGAATCCGGAATACAGCACAAGCCCAGGGAGCAGCACAAAGGATCAGGTATTTCTGCTGAGCATATCGGAAGTGAAGCGGCACTTCAGTTCTAACACAGCCAGACAGTGTATGCCTACAGCCTACGCGAAGGCGCAAGGATGTTATGCAAACTCCGGCTTTTGCTGGTGGAGGCTGCGGTCGCCCGGCAGCTATTCGCTCAGCGCTGCGGGTGTCCACGCCAATGGGGCCGTCAGCGACTACGGCCTCGATGTCGACTACTTCGATGACGCCGTTCGGCCCGCTTTGTGGATTTCATTAGACTAGATGGAGGAAACAGATGAAGACGGTACTTTTTATAGGGAATGGCTTGAACCAGGTAGATAAAGTAGCAATAAAATGGAATTCGCTTCTGGATAGTATAAGCACAGAGGATACCAATTCCATTTCGGATTCTCTCGGCATGACGCTTCGCTTTGAATATATCGATGCCGTATCGGAAGACAAAGCATTGGAAATCAAAAGAAAAGTTGCGAAAGCGACGGGGGATAAAGCCAGCGAGATCAAGCAAAAGAAAAGCTCATTGCATACACGACTGATGAAGCTTCCTGTTCAAACAATTATCACAACGAATTATGACTACGCTCTGGAACAGTCAGAGGATTCGTCTTTCGTTCCCTCAAGGTCAACTTCTGAGCAGTTATACAGCTTCTATCGAATGCAAAAAGTGGGAAGCAAAACGATTTATCATATACATGGAGAATGCCGCTATCCTCATTCTATATGCTTGGGATTTGAGCATTACGCAGGGATGTTAGAGAAAATGCGAAGCAAACTTGTTCTTAGCACTTCTGCTGGAAACTCAAACAAGCGCTTTCATCTGTTTGATGTATTGCAGGGACTGACAGATTCAGACGACGCATGGTATTACGAATTTTTTAAGAACGATATTTATTTCCTTGGCTTTGGATTCGATCCATCTGAAGAGGACATATGGTGGCTCATTACATATCGCAGGAGATTAAAAGAGCAGTATCCTGAACTGGTAAAAAACAAGCTTGTCTTGCTTGATACTACACCGGAAAGCAAATTATGCGATAAAGATAAAGCCAAGAGAACGGTTCTTAACGCCATGGGTGTTCAGGTCAAAAAGTTGGCAGGCAGAACATACGAAGAAAAAACCGCGAGTGCAATAAAGTATCTGGAACAGATAGGAAGCAAGGAGGCCACCCATGTCTAAATTCATCATCGAATGCCCGAACTGCGGGAAATATGCCGAGAGGCGGACGTGATTCTTCGCCCGCAAGAAAATCGACTGCGCGTGCGGCTACACCATCAACGTGCGCACGGACAAGCTCATAGAAAACATATAATTACACTTCCCTGCATGAAAACACATCTCAACCGGAATACTGAATCATGAGGTGAAAACAATGCTCAATATTTACTTTGGCAACATGCCGGACGCCATCTATGATACGGCATCATATTTTAACAACACTTATCTTGATAAGTGGATCGACGAGCCATTCTCCAAGGAAATCTTCAAGGCAATCGACAAGGCGGTAGTTCTAAGTCCACAGGCTGTGAAAAGTAAGGCGCTGGGCGTGATTCCGGTGACTTCCATCTCCGGCGGAGCCAAGACTTTGCTGCTGGTCGATCACATGCCCAAGAAGGTTTTCAATGCCTCGACCTGCGGGGATAACTGCGCAAAATGGCTGCTGAAAATAGCAGACAGGCACAAGGAAGACATCACGATCAATCTTCATCACCTCATGAACTTCGACTCGGAGCACAAGGGAAAGACCTTTGAAATCCGTATCGCAAATACCGGAGAGGTCGTTCATAACATGGAGGAATACGTGGTCGCTGCCGGGACTCTTTTGGGAAAGGTGGATGAGCCATGAAGGGAAGTCATGAGATCACCGTCCGTAATGCGCGCGTGCAGTATAAATTTACTGTTGAGCGCAATATCACAATCCTCCGGGGCGACAGTGCCACCGGAAAGACGACCCTGATTGAGATGATCGCCGCGTACCAGCGCGGCGGCCAACAGAGCGGCGTTACAGTGCTTGCGGACAAGCCCTGCGTGGTGCTGACAGAAATGAATTGGGAACTTGTTCTGGGAACGATTCATGACAGTATTGTCTTCATCGACGAGGGCGCACGTTTTGTCAGTTCCCGCGACTTTGCAAGGGCAGTCAGAGATTCCGATAATTATTATGTGATTGCTACCCGCGTACCGCTCTATGATCTGCCGTACAGCACGAAGGAGATATACGGGATCAGAAATATTGCCGGAAACCGGTATCAGGGAACAAAGCGGCTGTATGCCGAATTCTTCCCCCTGGTTGATGAAGAACCGAAAGATATGGGACGCCCTGATCTGGTTGTCGTAGAGGACTCCAACGCGGGCTTTGAATTCTTCCGACATTGGTTCGAGCAGTTCAATATCCGCTGCATCTCAGCCAACGGAAAAGCGAATGTTTTCAAAACCCTGCTTGGTGAACAATATACAAACGCGCTGATTATTGTTGACGGTGCCGCCTTCGGGCCGGAGATCGAACGAATTCTCAGCCTCCGGGCAATCCGCAGCTTTGGAATCTATCTGCCGGAATCCTTTGAATGGCTTGTATTGAAGTCTGATGTTCTGGACGATCCGGCTGTTCGTGCCATTCTGGATAAACCGACTGACCACATAAGCAGTGAAGATTATTTCAGTTGGGAGCAGTTTTTCACGGCTCTGCTTATTGAGCACAGCAAAGATACATATCTGGCATACTCGAAAACCCGATTGAATCAAAACTATCGTCAGCCTGCGATAACAGAGAAAATTACCCGAACGCTCCCGGAAATGGGAATCATGACAGATAAAGAGGAGGCGCTGACCCATGTCTAAATTCATTATCGAATGCCCGAACTGCGGGAAATATGCCGAGGCGCGGACGGGATTTTTCGCGCGCAAGAAAATCGACTGCGCGTGCGGCTACACCATCGACGTTCGCACGGACAAGCTCACGGGGCGCGAGTGCCCCCACTGCGGCAACATGGTCGTGTTCGACCAGACCAAGGGCGAAAAAGCCAAGTGCCCCGTCTGCGGCGAGCCGATCAATGACCTGGCTGCGCAGGACAAGACACTGGAGTTTTCCTGCCAGCAGTGCGGTGTGAGGCTCCGCACCGCGAAGAGCGCCGAGAAATATACCTGCCCGGTCTGCGACTTTGAAAACTTCATCCCCGAGCGCCTCATGTCCGAGCAGATCAAAAAGGACGGGCTTGCCAGCATCATCAAGTATGAGGGCGACAACGACACGCTGATCTGGAAGCACCCCATCGAGGACTTCAACTACGGCTCCCAGCTCATCGTGCATGAGAGCCAGGAGGCCATCTTCTTCCGGGACGGGCAGGCCCTTGACCTCTTCGGGCCGGGCCGCTACACGCTGGAGACCCAGCAGCTCCCGCTGTTGGAGAAGGTCTACAAGCTGCCCACCGATACCGAGGGCACCTTCCACAGCGAGGTCTACTTCATCAATAAGACCGTGCAGACGGCCATCAAGTGGGGCACGCCCGAAAAGGTGCGCTTCATTGACCCGCTGACCGGCGTCCCGCTGGAACTGGGCGCTTCGGGCGAGCTGAACCTCGCTGTCTCTGATTCGAGGAAGCTCCTAATAAAACTGGTCGGCACCATGCAGGGCATCGCCTGGGGTGACGCGGACGGTTTTACCAAGTCGGTACAGCAGAGCTTCCGTCCCCTGATCTCCAACACGGTCAAGACCAATCTCTCCGCCGTCATCAAAGAAAACGCGATCGACCTGCTGGAGATCGACGAGAAGCTGGATCTCATCTCCGACCGTCTGCGGGAGCGCCTGCTGCCCGGCTTCGAGGAATACGGTCTGACCATCCCGCAGTTCTATGTGACGAATGTGGTCCTGCCGGAGAACGATCCGAACTTCAAGCGCATTCGCGAGTTACATACCATCACGCTCCAGACCAGAGTCTATCAGGCCGAGGCCACGGCCAAGACCGCACAGGCCCAGAGCGAGGCGCAGTTCCGCACCGCGCAGGAGCAGAGTGCTGCCGCTATCGAGGCCGCTCACCGTGAGGCGGTGCTGCAGAAGCAGACCACAGAAACGGAAATTGCCCGGCGCGAAGCCGAGCGAAGGGTCATTGCGGCCCAGGCCGAGGCGCAGGCCCAGCGGCTTGCCGGTCTCACCGAGGCCGAAGTCATGGCCGCCAAGGGCTACAGTCAGAAGGACGTGCTGCAGGCCGAGGTGCAGAAAGCCTACGCCGAGGGGATCGGCAACATGGGTCCCGCGATTTCCGCCGGCGGTGGCGGAAGCGGCGTTCTCGGAGATCTGCTGGGTCTCGGCGTCGGAATGGCCGCAGCCAGTACCGTTGCGCCGCAGATCGGCAACATGATGAAGGGCTTCCAGGCCCCGAACATGAGCGGAGAATCTGTGCCTGCAGCCCCTGCTGCCGAGGGCTGGGAGTGCCCGGATTGCGGGACGAAGAACATTCAGAGTCGATTCTGTCCCAACTGCGGCGGCAGAAAGCCCGAGCCCAAGGCTTCCGACACCTGGGATTGCC
>JBGUQD010000097.1:0-3635 GCA_045130755.1 Candidatus Limivicinus sp.
ACCAACTTCAAGACCATGCGCACCCGTGTTGACCGCCTGGCTCAGCTCAAGAAGATGCAGGAAGACGGCACCTTCGACATGCTGCCCAAGAAGGAAGTCATGAAGCACCTTGGCGAGATGGAGAAGCTCGAGAAGTATCTCGGCGGCGTCAAGGAAATGAAGCGTCTCCCCGGCGCCCTGTTCGTTGTTGACCCCCGCAAGGAGCACAACGCCATCGCCGAGGCCCGCAAGCTGCACATCCCCATCGTTGCCATCGTCGATACCAACTGCGACCCCGATGAGGTCGACTATGTCATCCCCGCCAACGATGACGCCATCCGCGCCATCCGCCTCATCTCCGCCACCATGGCCAACGCCGTTCAGGAAGGCCGTCAGGGCGCCGATGCAGCCGCCGAGGAAGAAGCCCCCGCAGAGGACGCAGAGTAATAAGAATCTCAAAGGGGCGTAAACTGCGCCCCTTTTCTATTTTAATACAGGAGGAAAAATTACTATGGCTTTTACCGCTCAGGATGTCAAGACTCTCCGTGAGATGACCAACGTCGGCATGATGGACTGCAAGAAGGCACTCCAGGCCTGCGACGGCGATATGGACAAGGCAGTCGACTGGCTGCGTGAGAAGGGCCTTGCCAAGGCCGCAAAGAAGGCCGGCCGCGTGGCTGCCGAGGGTATGGCTTATGCCCGCGTCTGCCCCCAGTGCGGCGTTGCCGCCATCGTCGAAGTCAACTGCGAGACCGACTTCTGCGCCAAGAGCGAAGCGTTCCAGCAGTTCGTCAAGGACATCTGCAAGGTCGTCCTCAACGACAACCCCGCCGACGTCGAGGCTCTGCTCCAGTGCAAGTACCCCGAGCGCGACCTGACCGTGGCTGAGATCCTGCCCGAGAAGGTTATGTCCATCGGCGAGAACCTGCAGATCCGCCGCTTTGCCCGCTTTGCCGAGCCCACCAACGTCGCCTACGTGCACGCCGGCGGTTCCCGCGCTGTCGTTGTCAACCTCGCTGTCGAGGGCGGCATTGACGCCACCGAGATCGGCAAGAACGTCGCCATGCAGATTGCGGCCATGAATCCCAAGTACTGGGACAAGAGCCTCGTTCCCCAGGCCGACATCGACCACGAGCGCGAAGTTCAGGTCGCCCTCATGGACAACGACCCCAAGATGGCCTCCAAGCCCCAGGCCATCAAGGAAAAGGCTGCTGCCGGCAAGATCAACGCCTTCTTCAAGGAAAACTGCCTGCTCCAGCAGGTCTTCGTCCGCTCCGACCTGTTCGACGGCTCCGTCGAGGGTTACATCGCCGACGCTGCCAAGAAGCTCGGCGGCAGCGTGAAGTTTGTCAATGCCGTCCACTTCATCAAGGGTGAGGGCATTGAGAAGAAGGAAGAGGACTTCGCCGCTGAGGTCGCAGCCCAGATGAACATGGGCAAGTAATCTCCCCGCAATCTGAATACCACGAAACCGGCTCCGGAAACGGGGCCGGTTTTTGCGTGCATGAAAAAAGAAAAATATTTTCTATCTCCGGGAACAAACGAGCGGAGGCCGGCGTCATAATAAACGAAGACGCAAAAAACCCCCGTAAACAGCGGCTTTGCCGCCCTCGAGAAGCCAGAGGTGATTTCAAAGCGGTTACAAACAGGAAAAAATTTGCGCCGGAAATATGAAAAAACTCTTGCATTTTGATTGAGGACGTGTTACATTATAGCTGCACCGCGGACGGAGTGTTCTGCAGGCTCTCTGTTTGCGTTGTATAATTTGTTGTTAATTTTATCAACATAGAAGGAGAGGACAACATGAATACTTTTTCTAAAGTCTTGTCAATGTTCCTGGTCGTCGTGATGTGCTTCGGCCTCTTCGCAACGAGCGCATACGCAACGGAATTTGACTTTGGCCAGGGCAGCAACACCGCTTCCGGTGATGGCGCCTTTACCCTTGGCGGCTCTGCCCCGGTGGCCGTCGATGATATCGCATCCGACAGCTTTTCCCTCAACGACTCCCAGGCTCAGAGCGGCGACAGCTTCACCGTAAACGTCGACGAGCCGACTAACGATCTGGCCGTTACCGAGACTGAGGCCCAGGCTGCCGAGGCGCAGACCGCGGCTGAGGATGAGATCAAGGTCGAGGACGGCAACACCTTCCAGTTCGAGGGTATGGGCGACAATGCCACCTTTGACACGCCGTATGTAGACGATGGCAGCTGGAAATTCAAAGTTTCGCCTGTTGATTTCAATAAGTCTTCCCCCGCCGACATTGAAATCACTGCAACTGCAGGCGGCACCTTTGACGGCGACACCTTCTCCGCCGGCATTGCGTACAGCACTTCCGCCACCGGTTCTGATCTGACCGCTCTCGTTCAGGGCTCCCAGTACAGCCTGGTAAGCGGAAAGCTTACCATCTACAAAGAATGGCTGAAGACCCTGGCACCCGGTACTTATTACTTCTACGGCAGACGTGTCAGCGACGTCCCTGTCAAGCTCGGCTTCATCAACGTCAACAAGGAAACCTTTACCACCCCCGCTACTGTTTCCAACAGCCCCTACGATAAGAACGACGACGCCAGGAAGGCGATTGTCTTCACGGGCACCTTTACCGGCATCGAGGGCTTTGGTGTTGCGGCGGTCTCCGGCAGCTACACCCATATCCTGGGTGTCAATGAGTACAAGCTTAACAACTACAACGCTCCCACGAAAATTACTCTGGAGAAGAAGTATCTGGACAACCTGGATGACGGCGAGTACTACCTCATCGGCTTCCCCAACCTGGCCAACAAAGCTGAGCAGGTCAACTACGGCAAGTTCATTGTCAAGTCCGGAGAGGTGCCTATGGGCACCTGGACCCTGACCCCCGATTATCAGATCTGGTACAGCGGTACCGATCCTCTGACCTTCTACTCCAACGTGTTTGCAGCTGCCGGTGAAGGCTGGAACTACAAAGGCTACGGCTTTGACGTTATTATCCCCGACGTCCGCGTGAGCACTCGCAGCAACATGGCCGGTGCTACCTCTGTCCGCATCGATCAGTACTGGGATCTCGGCTACGGCTACTTCATGCTGGGCCAGAACTTCCTCAGCTCCCTGTCTGCGGATGAGACCTACTACATGCAGGTCATCGACGCCCGCCACCCCGACGTCATCTACACCAATGTGGTTTCCTTCCGCGTCGGCCCGACCCTCCGTGCCATCGACACCGATAAGCACGTCATCAACAGCACCCGCAGCCTGCGCTTCCGCAGCAGCGCTCCCATTGCTGAGGTTTATGTCGGCAACATCATGCTGACCGATCCCGCCGATTACGGTGTGTCCTGGGACGGCAAGACCGTTACCCTGAGCTTCGAGTTCCTCAACAAGCGCAGCGCCGGCAACACCTACACCATCAAGGTGCGCACCACCAGCGGTGAATGGGCTGCCACCACCTTCCAGGTGCTGACCACCGCGCAGGGCTCTGCCAGCCCGCGTACCGGCGACGAGAGCAACCTCGGCCTCTGGGCTGCGTTCCTGCTCCTGTCCGGCACGGCAGTCGTGGTCCTGGTTCCGAAGCTCAGAAAGCAGGAATTCTGAGACCTGACAAAAACAGCATAAGATAACGAATACCCCTGTGCGAAATGAACCGCGCCAGATTGTGCGGACAGCACAAAAAGGCCCCTGAT
>JBGUQD010000098.1:0-9243 GCA_045130755.1 Candidatus Limivicinus sp.
GATGACCACAAAGTGCGGCTCGAAGCCGGCGCGCACGCTCTCTTCGATCATCCGGCGGCTGTCGCAGAAGGTTTTGACGACGATGGAGGTGCCGATGAACTGTTTAGGCTTGTCCAGCGCTTCACCCTCGGCGATGAAGAAGCGGAACGTCCCGTCCGGCTCACGGCCGACGCGGAAGATGGTGGCCTCGGGGAAGGCCTCGCAGCCAAAGTCCATGGCGGGGCCGATCTTGCGGTTGGGGTGCACACCGACGACAGCGCCGGTGTCATGCCGCGCGAGCGAACAGGCCGCTGCGCCGCAGTGCCAGAAGGTGACGGTGTTCTCACCTTCGTCAAGAGAGACAGGGTCGCCGAAGAAGACGGGCTCACCCGAGAGCTTCATGCCGATCCACATGGACAGTGCCCCGTAGATGTCGGCCTCGCAGGCGGCGGCGACGCCCTCGTCGTTGAGCATGGACAGCACCGTACAGACCGGGGTGCCGAAGGCGGTGAAGAAATCGGGCCAGCAGCGGGAGGCCAGCGCACCGATGCCGTGGCTTTTCACATAAGTGCGGTAGGCATTGAGGAGACGCGCGTGATCGCGGACATTGTTCTCCGGGGTCTTGTCAAGCCCGGCGGTGGCTTTTTCGGTGTCGGCGACGGCGCTGTCCAGCTCGAAATCGGCAAGCTTTTTCGCCTCGTCGATCAGTTCGCGGGCTTCGACGGCTTCCAGCTCCACGCCGAAGGTGTTCATGAGTTCGCTGTCCAGTGCGCGGCCAAAGCCGAAGCCCTGGGGTGTGTGGCCGATGGCGGCCATTTTGAGGCTGCGCATCTCCTTTTTGACGCGCGCGGCGGCGACGCTGGCCTTCACGGCCGCGATGGTCTCCTTTTCTTCCGGTGCGCCGAAGACGTAGGAGAAGGGTCGGTAATCGAAAGCACGGAGGGTATTTGCGGCGGAGTAGGCCCCGGTCAGAGAGTTGAGACGCAGACGGCCGCCGTCGATCACCGGCTCGCGCAGCGTCCAGAGCAGCACCGGGCAGGTAAAGCGGCGCAGCACCTCAGACATATAGGCGGCGTTGGCGAAGGTCAGATTCTGGAAGATGATCAGATCCGGACTCTTCCCGTCGAGGAAGGCGCGCAGCTTGTCGAGCGTGAGCAGCATCTCATCCGGGCATGTAATCTCCGGGTCCACACTGCGCAGCATGGCGCAGGAGCGCTCAAACTGATCCTGTGCGCTCTCAAGATGAAAGGTGGGGACGCCCACCGGGATATAGACAGAACAAAATGCCATGACGATCCTCCTGCATAAATTATTTAACGCTGTAAAACAGGATATTCCAATCTCCCCATACTGTCAAGGACTATTTTTGCTTTCAATGTTAATGAGCAAAGCTTGATTATTATATTGACAAAAACATGAAGTAGGGTTACACTGTAAATTGGTTAGAAGCATTAATTAAATAACGCTTCCGTCATGATTCGTACATAACGCAAGATTGATTTTGCAAGGAGGATACAGCATTGAACTACGATCTGAAAGAAATCTGCAAGGACATCCGCTGTGACACCGTGGCCTGCATCGGGCACCTTGGTGTCGGCCACATCGGCGGCTGCCTGTCCGTCGTCGAGGCGCTGGCCGTTCTGTACTTTAAGGAAATGAACATCGATCCCAAAAACCCCAAGATGCCGGGCCGCGACCGCTTCATCTGCTCCAAGGGCCATGCCGGTCCCGCAGTTTACGCCACGCTTGCCAACCGCGGCTACTTTGACAAGAAGGAGCTGCTGACGCTCAATCAGGGCGGCACCAATCTCCCCTCTCACTGCGATATGAACCGCACTGTCGGCATCGACATGACCACCGGTTCTCTCGGCCAGGGCTTCAGCTGCGCAGTCGGCGTGGCGCTCGGCTCCAAGCTCGAGAAGGACGGCGCTACCGTCTATACCCTGATCGGCGACGGCGAGAGTCAGGAAGGCCAGATCTGGGAGGCGGCCATGTTCGCCGCGGCCAAGAAGCTGGATAATCTCATCGCCTTTACCGATTATAACAAGCTGCAGATCGACGGCACCGTCGCCGAGGTCAACGATGTCGCACCGCTTGCCGAAAAGTGGGCGGCCTTCGGCTGGAACGTGATCGAAGTGGAAGACGGCAACGACGTCGAGCAGGTGGAGGCGGCTGTCGAGCACGCAAAACTCGGCCGCGACAGCGGCAAGCCCACAATGATCATCCTCAACACCGTCAAGGGCTGCGGCGTTCAGTGGATCGTGGATCTCGGCGCCGGCAACCACAACTCCAATATCAATGAAGAGCAGGCCGCGGCTGCGATCCGCGAGATCAGAGGGGAGGACTAATCCATGGAAATGAGAGCTGTTTATGCCGCGTGCCTCGCGGAATTGATGGAGAAGGACAGACACGTCTGCATCGTGGATGCGGACCTGGGCAAGGCCAGCGGCACGCTGAGCCTGCGCGCGAAGTTCCCCGAGCAGTCCTTTGACTGCGGCGTTGCCGAGCAGAACATGGCCTCCATCGCGGCCGGCCTTTCCAGCTACGGATTCAAGCCCTGGATCGAGACCTTCACCCCCTTCGCAACTCGCCGCATCTGCGACCAGATTGCAATTTCCATCAGCTATGCCAAGCGCAATGTGAAAATCGTCGGCACCGACCCCGGCATCTCGGCCGAGCTCAACGGCGGCACCCACATGAGCATGGAGGATATCGGCGTGCTGCGCTCCATCCCCGGCATGGTGATCTTTGAACCCGTGGACGAGGTGCAGCTGCGCGCTGCCATGCCCGTCCTGAACGAATATGATGGCCCCGTGTATGTCCGCCTGTTCCGTAAGCAGCTCCCCACCGTATTCGGCGAGGACTACAAGTTCGACCTCTTCAAGGCCGACACCATCAAAGAAGGCAAGGACCTGACGATCTTCGTCAGCGGCATGCTGACCGCAGATGTGGTCAAGGCCTCCGAGCTGCTCGCTGCCGAGGGCATCGACGCCGAGATTATCAACGTCCATACCATCAAGCCCGTCGACAGGGAGACCGTCGTTGCCTCCGCCCGCAAGACCGGCGCTGTGCTGACGGTGGAGAACCACAACGTCATCGGCGGTCTGCACTCCGCCGTACTGGAAGCACTGGCCGAGGAGAAGATCCCTGTGTGCGCCGTCGGCGTTCAGGACCGCTTCGGCGAAGTAGGCAGATTGCCCTACCTGCGCGAAACCATGGGCCTCACGGTCGAGAACATCGTCGCCACCGCGAAAAAAGCAGTGAGCTTAAAGTAAGGAAAAGAGAGGATACGGACATGAAAATTGCCATCGGAAGCGATAAATCCGGTTTTTCTGCCAAGGAAGCCATCAAGGCTTATTTGACCGAGGCAGGCATTGACTTTGACGATCTGGGTACCACCGATCTGGAGCAGGTGCATCCTTACTACCAGGTTGCCAGTGAAGTTGCCCCCAAGGTGCAGGACGGTACCTATGACAAGGCCGTTCTGATCTGCGGCACCGGGGCCGGCATGTGCGTGGTCTCCAACAAATATCAGGGCGTTTACGCAGTTGCATGTGAGGGCGTGTATTCTGCCAAGATGGCCCGCGCCATCAACAATGCCAACATCCTCTGCATGGGCGGCTGGATCGTCGGTCCGGAAATGGCCGTGGAGATGGTCAAGACCTTCCTCACCACTGACTGGTGCCAGGATCTGGAGGATTGGCGCGCTGCCAATATGCACAAGTTTGCCGTCAAGGTCAACGAGATCGAGGAGAGCATCTATGGCGCTTGAGTTCGTTTATGCCCAGCCGGTAAAGATCTACTTCGGCGAGGGGGCTTTTGCGAAGCTCGGCAGCGTTCTGGACGAGTGCGGCGTAAAGCGCTGCGTGATCGCCTGTGGGCGGCACTTTGCCCCCACTGCCGAGGCCATGAAGGCAGCGGACAGCCGCATCGCCGCCGTCTTCGGCGGCGTGGAGCAGAACCCGCAGCTGTCGGGCGTAATCGAGAGCACGCGCCTTGCGCGTGAAACCGGTGCCGACGCGGTCATCGGCATCGGCGGCGGCAGCGCCATCGATACGGCAAAGTTTGCCGCGGCCATCGCTCTGGGTGACGCGGAAGCGATCGCCTACTACCACGGGGAGAAGCCTTTCCCGGAAAAGCGCCTGACGATCATTGCCGTCCCCACTACGGCCGGAACCGGCAGCGAAGTGACGCAGGTTTCCGTTGTGAGCCACGGCAGTGAAAAGCGCACCATCAACAACCCCGCTTTCATGCCGAAGGCCGCCATTGTGGATCCGGTCCTCAGCAGCACGGTCCCGCCGCGCACCACCATGAACACCGGACTTGATGCCATGGCGCACGCGCTGGAGGGCTACTGGAGCAAGAACCACCAGCCCATCTCCGATCTGATGGCGATTGAGGCAGTCCGCACGATCCTGGAAAACCTGGAAAAGGCTTATCTCGACGGCGGCAACATGGAGGCACGCGCCAAGATGGCCTATGCATCGCTGCTGGGCGGACTCAGCTTTGCTCTGCCGAAAACCGCCGGCTGCCACGCCTGCAGCTATCCGCTGAGTGAAGATTACCATCTGCCTCATGGCGAGGCTTGCGCTTTCACGCTGGACAGCTTTGTGCGCATCAACGCCGATGAGCGCCTGGAACTGCTGTGCCGCCGCGTCGGCCTGACCGGGACGGAGGAACTTGCCGCACGCATCGCCGCGCTTAAAAAGCTGGCGGGACTGCGCAGCCGCCTGAGCGATCTGGGTCAGGTGGATCTGGACAAGCTCGCCCATGACTGCGCCGTACACGGCCTCATGAACAACAACCCCGTCGCGATGGACGAAAAGACGCTGCGCGACATGTTTGAAAAGCTCGCCTGACGGCAGCAGGACGATATCGGGACCCCCACTCCGACGGGGTGGGGGGCTTATTTCAAATTCAAAGGACAGACCCCGATGAAGGATAACCTGAAATATACGCTGATGGTGGCCGGGATGGTGATATCCTGGTCGATCTATTATGCGGTCAGCAAAGTCGTGGTGGACGCGACGGACTCCGCGCGGCTGGCCGGCTTTCTCCTGCGCTCGGCGGCCCTGGTGTTCCTGACTATCCAATTGGTGGCGGACAGAAACTTCACTCGCCTGTTCCATCAGGGAAAGGCTGTGCTGATCCTGGTGCTGATCGGTGTCTTCGGCTTTCTGCTTGACCTGTTTGCCAATCTCGGCTATGCCGGCGGCTCGCTGAGCACGGGGACCGCGCTGCTGAAAACAGATGTGCTGATGGTAAACCTCGCTACGGTCATCCTCTATCGCAAGAAGCTCTATTTCTCCGACTGGCTGGGAACAGCCATCATGCTCGGCGGCGTGCTGCTGGTGCTGGGCGTGGACTTCGGCGGCATGTCGCTTCATGTCACGGACCTGTATTTCCTGCTGTCCGCGGCCTGCGTCAGCGCCAACGCCTTTATCATCAAAGCCGCACAGGAGAGATATCACGAGGATGCGGACATGATCTCCTATTATAATAATGCGGTGGTGCTGCTCCTGTTTGCAGGCAGCGCCGCACTGTGCGGGGATTTCCGCCTGCCCGCAGATATGAGCAGGGGATTTTGGCCGCTTGTTGTGCTGGGCGGCCTTGCGCAGACGGGGATTTATTTCTTTTATTATCGCAATCTCAAACATTTTGAGGTGTGGATCGTGAAGCTGTACCTGCTGCTGATGCCAGTGCTCAGCTGCTTTATCGGGGTGTTCTTCCTCAACGAAGAGCTGACGACGAAAAAGCTTCTGGGGATTCTGATCGTCCTTGCGGGCGCAGCGGTGATCCTGCTGCGCGGCCGCATCAATCATGCGCATGCAGGAAAGACCTGAAAGGAGCGACTATGTCCTACAAGGGCGACAACCTGATGAGCGTGAAGCGAACCAACCGGAGCGTTGCCCTGCGTGCGCTGCACGAAAAGGGCGCGATGTCCCGTAAGCGGCTTGCGGAATGTATGAACCTGACACCGGCGGCGATCACAAAAATCGTGGGTGAAATGATCAGCGACGGATTGATTTCCGAGGGAGAGATGCTATCCAGCGGGAACGCGGGACGCAGAGAAATCCTTATCGACATCAATACGACATCGGCCTGCGGCCTGGGCGTTCTGATCAATCTGCGCCATGCGATCCTCTCGGCCACATGGCTGGACGGCAGCGTCATTTTTTCGGAAGAAATCGCCATAGCGGCAAGCGCTCCCGCGGAGGAAACGGCAAGACGACTGGCGGCGCGCCTGCTGGAACTGCTTGACAATAATGGGATCGAGCGCAGCCGCGTCGTCGGTCTTGGGATCGCTGTACGTGGCATTACTTCTGAGGATGGCCGCGTTGTACGCAATTCCTTCGGCGCACTTGCCGAGTCTGAATACCCCCTGTGCGCGCTTTTTGAAGAGCTGACAGGCTTTCGCTGCATGATGGAAAACAATGTGCGCTCTCTGCTGGCCGCCCAGATGTTCCTTTCCCGTGATGAGACCACAGGTTCCCAGTTTTTCCTGCGCTGCGGCTACGGCATCGGCGCCGCCTTATCCATTAACGGGAAAATCTGGCACGGTGTGACTGCCCAGTGTGCCGAGATCGGCCATATCCCTGTGATCCGGCGCGGCGGGAAGCCTTGTCACTGCGGCAAAAGCGGCTGCCTGGAGACGATCGCCTCTCCCGGGGCCATTCGGGAGGATGCGCTGGCGATCCTGTCGGAAGAAAAAACGCCGCTGCTCTGGCGAAAGTGTCAGGAGCAGGGCAAAGAAAACCTGAGCGTATTTGATGTGTTCACTGCCGCAAGCAACGGGGACGAAGGCGCCGCCGCCATTGTGGATCAGGCTGTACAGGCGCTGGCTTCGGCCGTCAAGGCCCTGATCTATCTGGTCGATCCGGGTAAAATCGTACTTTACGGCAGCCTGTTTGAAGATTCGTACTATCTTTCCCGCCTGAGCAGCGAGCTTCAGGAGGGCGTGGATACAAGGCATCGCGTAGTGATCGAAAAGAGCCGGTATAACCAGCTGCTGGAAGATCGCGCGGCCTGCCTGCTTGCAGTGCAGGATTTCATAGACAACGGAGGAATACAGTAATGGACGCAATGATAAAAACGCTCCGCCAAAAGAACCCGGAGTTGAGGCTGTACAGTGTGCTTGACCCGGAGTTTCGCAGATATGGGCGTGTGCTGAATGCTGAAACCGGAGAACTGGCGGCGGCAATGGCTGCAATGGAAATCCCGGAGGAGGGTAACTGCTATAAGGCGTCAGTCCCGGCGCTGGAAGCGGTTCCGCTTATGAAAAGCCTGCGGCGCACGGTCTTCGGTGAAATGGAGATTCAGGCGGGGTACTGCAACGGCCACGGCTATAAGCTCAACGCCATGGAGTACCACAAGTGCTGTGAGATCAATTTCAGCACTACTGGGCTCGTGCTCCTGCTGGCCCTGCCGGAGCAGCTTGACGACGGCAGGCTGGACAGTGCCGACGTAGCGGGCTTCTATCTGCCGGCCGGCGCACTGGTGGAAATCTTCCCGCTCGTGATGCATTTCGCGCCATGCCGCATATCCGAGAGCGGGTTTAACTGCCTGGTGGTACTGGAGAAGGGCACGAATGAAGTGCTTCCTGTCGTGGATACCTCAGCCTCCGGCGAGGAAAAGCTTCTCTGGATGCGCAACAAGTGGATGACCTGCCATCCGGATTCCCCGCAAAAGGAAAAAGGTGCTTTTGTCGGGATCTCCGGCGAGAACATTGCCCTTGCGATCTAACAGAGCAAAAGCTCGGAATCGAGCAGCGAGATAAAACAGGAAACCCGGAACCAGATGCCGCCGAACGGATGGCGCAGCTGATTCCGGGTTTTGCTTTCGTTATCAGAATTCCTGATCCTTGAGCACAGCTTGGGGCATCTTCTCCTGCAGCATCAGCTTGGCCGAGCCCTTCCTCATCTTGGCGGCATACTCCAGTGCCTTCTGCCGCGGCAGACCGCAGGCCACAGCTCCGTCCGCCAGCGCTTCACAGAACATCGCGGCAAACGCCGGGCCGTAGCCGGTCACGCCGTTTGCCGCGTCAAGCTGCTTCTCGTCCAGCTCCGATATAATGATGGTTTTCTTTACAGCACAGCCGACGAGAGCGAATGCATTTTCTTGTGCGGAGACGACTATGCCGTGCTTCGCGGCAGCAGTACGGGCCAGATCATGGCTCCGCCGCTTGCTGAGATGAGTGTGACGTTGTATCTCCCGGTTGCTAAGGCGGTGAGTACGGGTACGAACAAGCCCCTTGTGGTTTCGTTCATTATGGACTTTTCAGGAAAGCAACAGATTGACGTCAAGATTCGATAAGGAGAAACGCCATGAAAAGGTTTTTCACATTCTTGCTGGTATTGGTGATACTGTTGACATTCGCGCCTGGTGCGTGGGCCGCGGATTGGTCGCTCCTCGATGGTGTGCCAATGTAGGAGCCTGGCTGCGTAATGGAGCCGGGGTTTCGGAACGTTCACTATGCTGAAAGTGGGTTTTCAAACACTGACGCCCTAACCTGGGACGACGGTTTTCGGGGAGCTTTTTCATGTTTGTTTACCCTGACCATTTCTCGGAAAACAGATCTTGTTTGAATAGTTGTAAAACAAAAACAAAAGAGCCTTGAAACTCGCGTTTCAAAGCTCAAAAGTTGGTCGGAGTGCGGGGATTTGAACCCCGGGCCTCTTGGTCCCGAACCAAGCGCGCTACCATCTGCGCTACACCCCGTCGACTTTTCATGCCCATTCTGGACAGCTTTTATATTATAATCACTCTGCGGTCTCTTGTCAAGCCAAATATTGCTCAATTATAATAAATTATGTAAACCGAGAGACATAGGACGAAAAGACCATCCTGTTTACATAATATAGAAACTTGTAAAAATGGCCGAAAATCGTGCGAATATACTGTAAAAAAAGATTGTAATGCGTGCTTTGCTGTGATATAGTAATAAAGAATTTCGGGGATCGTCATGTGTCCCCGAAAATAAAAAGGGGAGAGTCCGCAAATATCCGGCAGAGCCCTGCCGATGCTTTTTCCTGTAAAAAGCATGATGTGCTTTCCGGACAGTTTACGGGCCTCCGAAATCAACAAGGAGGAAAACATGAAAAAGACACTTGCCCTTCTGCTCGCGCTGACCATGGTGTTCGCTCTGTTCGCTTCCCAGACTGCTTTCGCTGATGGCGCGGACGACGTCCATATCGGCATCATCACCGGTTCTGTCTCCCAGTCTGAGGACGACCGCCGCGGCGCCGAGGCCTTCCAGGCGATGTA
>JBGUQD010000099.1:0-9624 GCA_045130755.1 Candidatus Limivicinus sp.
TGAAATGATACCCTTGATAAGTCCCGACTGTTTGGGGCTTAATATCAACTGTATATGATATTCTTTGCGCATCTAATACCTTTGGTATCTCGCTATTGTAATACTCAAGGCACCCTTTCATTGTTCTCGGGGATTGCCCGCAGCCTGTGATAGTCCCTATCACCACAAACACGACCAACAGAATTATGAGTTTCTTTTTCAAAATATTTCCTCCATCCCATTATCTGTTTTCACCATCATAACACAATTAGCACACCATTACAACGCTAAAAGCGTTTTTTTATAACGCCTATTGTGCTTGTTTGGCCTTTACAATGAGCGTAGAGGTGAAACACAATGATTAACGGCCTACCCGAAAAGCTCAAAGCTCTGCGCTTACAGTTTGGATTATCTCAAAAACAAGTTGCGGAAAAGCTTAAAGTTTCGCCGTCTATTGTTTCAAGTTACGAAACGGGAGAACGGACACCCAGCACGGAAAATCTGTTGTCTCTTTCCTATCTCTATAATGTCAGCACGGATTATCTATTAGGTCGGCAAGCCGCCGATCCCCATTCACTTTTGGATATTTCCAAATTGACCGACAAGCAAAAGGCCGCTGTGACAAATCTGATAGAATCCATCATAAAGAATTAACGCCCGCTCTCGCCGCTTTGAAACTCTGACTAAAGATGTTTTCTCTTTTAAGGACGACCCCGCAAAGCATTGGTACCACTTGACTTTTTTTCAATTTTAGAACCTCGGTGGTTCTAAAATGGTTCTGGCAAGATCATAAGCCGATCGCCCAGCACCCCGGCCGACCTCATGAAAAAGAAACCGCCCTGCATTTTCAGCAAGGCGGTCTTGCGCGTGGTCGCCGCGCATTTAGGGAATTAAGAGAAGAGAACGTTGGGGTGGTGTATGGCCTTGTCCTTTCCGATTGTCAGTATAGCAGATTGCTCCATGCTTGCACACTTCAAAATCTGCCCTATTATTTCAAAAAACACCACATTGAAAAAGCACCGTCTATTGAAAAACGGTGCTTTTCTATGCTATATTGTGTAGCTATTTTGGTAAGAAACTTGGTAAGATTCCATTTAGCCTTGAGTTTTCATACATCATATAGCGCTACTTAACTTGTGCAAAGCACCATATCTTGTAAAAAATCAATCTAAAGGCTTCATCGTCGGGAACAGGATTACATCGCGGATGGAGCTTGCGCCGGTCAGGAGCATGACACAACGGTCGATGCCGATGCCGAGACCGCCCGTGGGGGGCATGCCGTATTCGAGGGCGTTGATGAAATCATCGTCCATCATGCCCGCCTCGTCGTCGCCCTTGGCGCGCAGTTCCACCTGTTTCTGGAAGCGCTGCTTCTGGTCGATGGGGTCGTTGAGCTCGGAGAAGGCGTTGCCCATTTCGCTGCAGCAGATAAAGAGCTCAAAGCGCTCGGTCAGACGCGGATCAGCGGGGCTGCGTTTGGCAAGGGGTGATACATCCACCGGATGCATAGTGATGAAGGTAGGCTGGATCATCTTCTCCTCCACCTTCTGGTCGAAGCACTCATAGAGCGCATGGCCCCAGGTGGGCTCCACCTTGTCCATGTCCACGCCGACAGCCTTTGCCGCGGCGACAGCCTCGGCGTCATCGGTGATCGCCATGAAGTCCACACCCAGATACTCCTTCACGGCCTCGGCCATGGTCATGCGCCGGAAGCCAGGGGCGAGGGAGACCTGATGGCCCTGCCACTCCACATCATAGGTGCCGAGGATCTCCATGGCAGCCCCGGAGAGAAGCTCTTCAAAGAGGTCCATCATATCATTGAAATCGGCATAAGCCTCATAGAGTTCAACGGAAGTAAACTCCGGGTTATGGCGGGTGTCCATGCCCTCGTTGCGGAAAATGCGGCCGATCTCATACACGCGCTCGATGCCGCCGACAATGAGGCGCTTGAGGTTCAGTTCCGTGGCAATGCGCAGGAACATGTCGATGTCCAGGGTGTTGTGGTGCGTGATGAAAGGTCTCGCAGTGGCGCCGCCGGAGATGGTATTGAGCACCGGGGTCTCGACCTCCATGTATCCCCTGCCGTCCAGATAGCGGCGGACATAGGAAATGAAGCGGGAGCGGATCTCAAAGTTGCGGCGGGAATCTTCGTTGACGATAAGATCGACGTAGCGCTGGCGGTACTTGAGTTCGGTGTTGGTCATGCCGTGGAACTTCTCGGGCAGCGGACGCAAAGACTTGGAAAGCAGCACAACCGACTGCACATGCACGGAGATTTCCCCGGTCTTGGTCTTGAACACATAACCGCCCACGCCAATGATGTCGCCGATGTCGTACTTGCGAAAATCCAGAAACTCCGTCTCGCTCACGGCATCGGAGCGGATATAGAGTTGAATAAGTCCTTTATCATCCTTGATATGGCAGAAGATGGCCTTGCCCATGCCGCGCTTGGACATGATGCGGCCGGCAACGGAGACCTGCTTTTCTTCAAAGGAATCGTAGTTGTCCTTGATCTCCTGGGACCAGGCCGTACGGGCAAATTTGGTCTGCCGGAAGGGATCGCGTCCCTCCTGCTGGAGCGCTGCGAGCTTATCGCGCCGCACCTGCAGGATTTCGGAAAGCTCCATTTCGGGAGCCTGCTGGTTGTTTCTCTCTTCGCTCATTGATAAATACTCCAATTATTTGTTTTCGACAGAAAGAATCTGCAGCTTAATCTCACCCTCCGGAGCGGCAACGGAAACTGTGTCGCCTGCGCGGTGAGTGTGAAGAGCACGACCGACAGGAGAGTCATCGGAGATGCGGCCGGCTTTGGGATTGGCCTCCTGAGAACCGACGATCTCATAGGTCTCCTCTTCGTCGAACTCGAGGTCGAGTACCTTAACAACACTGCCGAGAGTGACCGTGTCCTTGGGGGCATCCACCTCGTTCTTTTCAACGATCTCAGCGTTTTCGATGAGCACCTTCAGTTCGGCGATCTTGGAATAGAGCTTGCCCTGCTCGGTCTTGGCTTCGTCGTATTCACTGTTCTCGGACAGGTCACCGAAGCTTCTGGCTTCCTTGATCTGCTCAGCAACCTCTTTTTCACGTACGGTTTCGAGGTAGTATAGCTCATCCTTGAGCGCATCCAGGCGCTCCTGACTCATTTTGAATCTGCTTGCATTTGCCATAGTGACGTACTCCTTCTGCCGCAGCCCGGCATGTATTTGGAAACATTAATTACTGTTTGAAAGCCCCGCAGGGCAGGATAGATTATATTGGTTTTAAGCCCTTCTGTCAACTCAAAAGCTTGAGGGCGTATAGGAGCTGTTCATCTTCCGAGGTGACGCCGGTGCCGGAGCTGTCGCCGGTAGTGCCGGCGGTGGTCCCGGTGGCATTGGGGTCAGAGTTGTGCATGATGTACTCGGGCGAGACGCCGCCGCGGGCGCTGATGTCGACACCGCTGCCAGTGAGATAGGTGCCGGTGGAGAGCCTGATTGCACTGCCGTCAGAGAGGACAATGGTCTCCTGCGTTCTTGTCTTGCCTGTACTGGGCTCCCCAATCAGGGTGCCCCACTGATATTCCTGGATCGCAGCCGCAAAGACCTCAGCCTCGCCGTAGGTTTCGGCGTTGATGAGTACGCACATGGGTAGCTGAATGCACATGCCGTCGGACTCCGTGATAACCTGTTTGCCGTTTTTATTCTGCTGCACGAAGAGTCTGCCGTTTGGCAGCAGATAGTCCAGAAGCGCTGCCACCTCGGTATCGAGGCCGCCGGGGTTGCCGCGGATGTCAATGCACAGCGCAATCGCGCCCTGGTTGAGAAGCGCTTCGATGCCGTTAATGGCATCCTGCGCGGTACCGGCCTCAAAGTTTTTAATCTGCACGTAGCCCGCCATTGTTTTCTCAAGGCGGCAGTAGACAGAGCTGTGGTACACGCCGGAGCAGTCGACCTCGATCTCGCGCCTGCCCTTGTTGAGGGTCAGAGTAAACTTGGTATTGAGGCGGGATCGAATAAGTTTTCTGGCCTCGTCGAGGGTCTTGTCTGTAAGGTCAATGTTATCGACAGCGGTAATCACATCCCCTGCCGTGAGGCCTGCCCACGCAGCCGGCGATTCCATATTGACCGAGATAACCTCAAAGCCTCCGTTTTCCTCTTTCAGGATAGCCATTCCGATGCCCGCATATTCATTGGTGGAACTAAGCTGATAGGCTTTGTACTCATTGGGCGACATGTAGTAGCTCCACTTGTCGCCGAGAGCAGAAACCATGGCTGCCGCGGCATTGTCACCCAGCGTGCTGCGGTCCACCGGATCAATAAAGCGCTCATCTACCACGTCTTTGATCTCGATATAGCGCATGGCCTCGTCATAATCGTCCTTGCCGCCGACTGCGGCGAGCATGGTGCGGTGTGTCTGCCACCAGACACCGGCGGCAAGCAGCGCAAGCGCAAGGATCACGTATTTCAAACGGATCGGGATATTCAGGATCGCATGTATGACGCGAAGAATCGCGTTGAGAAATCTTTGCCAGAGCCTCATGGAAATCCTCCAAACATCAAGGCATAATCGCTTATTGCCGGGCAGTCGGAGAAGACTGCCCGGCACTGTTTCAAATGCAGGTCATACGCCAGCGTCGGTCGAAATGTTAAGTCCGGAATAGAACTGCTCCGGATCGATGCGTGAGCCGTTGAGATACACCTCAAAGTGCAGGTGAGGGCCTGTGGAATTGCCGGTGCTGCCGACCTGGCCAATGGTGTTGCCCTGGGTAACCGTCTGGCCGTTTTTCACGCCGATATAGGAAAGGTGTCCATACAGGGTCTTATAGCCGTTTCCGTGGTCGATCATGATGCAATTGCCGTATCCGCCATACCACTCGGCCAGTACGACCTTGCCCCCGTCGGCTGCATACACCGTGGTGCCCATATTGGCGGCGATGTCCATACCGTTATGATTTTTAAGCTCACCGGTGATGGGGTGGATACGCTCGCCGAAACGGCTGGAGATATAGGAATAGCTCTCCACCGGGAAGATGAAGGAACCGTTTGCGTAGGCTGCGGCCCCGCTGAGTGTGCCGCCTCCCCCGCTGCCTGCGGCGGCAGCCGCCGCTGCCGCCTCGGCCGCACGCTCAGCCTCAAGCTTTGCGACCAGAACGGAGATGGCAGTGTTGGTTGCATCCTCCTGAGCTTCGATCTCGGCGATCTCTGCCTGGCGGTTCATATAGTCGTCGTGCAGACCGATCAGAAGCTCGGAAGCTTCGTCGATTTCCGCCTGGAGTTTTTCCTGTTCTTCACGCAGCGCCTCCTGCTTGCCGGAGACTTCCTTCTGATAGGCTTCGTATTCGGACTTTACCTCTTCGGTATTCTCTCTGGCACGGATATAGTCGTCCTCAATCTCGCGGTCACGCAGCATAATCTCGCCCACGTCGTCCATGGCGGTGAGCATTTCGCCAAGGTCGTTGGCTTTTAGGATCAGCGCCAGAAGGTTGAGGGAGCCGTTTTCCTCCATGGCACGTACACGTGCGCGATAGCGGTCGAGCTGCGCCTTCTCCTGCTCCTGGGCCTGCAGGACTTCCTTTTCCTTGTCGGCGATCATCTCGTCATACAGCTTTATCTCCTCCTCATTGAGCTGGAGCTGCTGCATGGTATAAGTATTGCGCTCATCCAGGGCGCGCTTCTGTACCAGGATGCCGACTGCATCATCCTTGAGCTCATCGATCTCAGCCTGCTTTTCTTCGCGCAGCGCCTGGATCTCATCCCGCTGTGCGCGCAGGGCCTCGATCTCTGCCTGTGAGACTGCGGCATGGCTCTGAGGCATAAGTGTCGTCAGCAGTGCCGTACACAGTACCAGGCTGATAAGGTGTACCGGCAGGAAGTTTCTCTTTCTTTTCATATGCTCGGCGGAGTCAAACCGCGGTCACTGTAAGGCGACCCATCATCGCGTGGATGGAGTATTAGCAGTTATAATAGCTGATACCGGAGAAATACTGGGCCGGGTCGACCCGGCTGTCGCCGACATAGACTTCAAAGTGAAGGTGCGTGCCGGTGGCGCGGCCGGTGGAACCGACATAACCGATCTCCTGGCCCTGGCTGACGGTCTGGCCTTCGTAGACGGCAAGTCCGGACATATGCGCATAGACCGTGCTTGTACCGCCATGATCGATGATGACATAGTTGCCGTAAGCGCTGTCATAGGAGGCGGTGATGACCGTGCCGGAGGCGGCGGCGATGACGGGCGCACCGTCATTGCCGTAACCGTCGATATCGATGCCGCTGTGGTAGCGTGTCTCCCCGGTGAAGGGATCGGAGCGGTTTCCAAAGCGGGACGTTACGCGCTGGGAGCACGGGAGAGGCCAGACAAAACCGCTGGATTGATTGCCGGCAACGTAGCCGACCTGGGCCTCCTGTGCAAGCTGCTGGATCTGCTGTTCGGAGTAGACAGGCTCATAGCCTGCAGCGACAGCTTCCAGATTTGTCTGCATCATTTCCGTAATCTGCTGCTTGACCTGCTCGACCGCCTGCTGAGCCGCAGCCTGTTCGGCCGCGCGCTCGGAAGCCTTGCGTGCATTATAACTTGCAATAACGTTGGCGATTGTTGCGGCGGCAGCCTCTTCGGCGGCCTGCGCGTTCTCCCACTCAGCAATGGCTGTCTCGATCTCATCCTGCAGAGCGTAGAGAAGCTGTTCGCCCTTGTCCATGACGGATCTGAGCTCAGCCTGCTCACCGCGAAGCTCGGTCTGCCGCTCTTCGTAAACGCTCTTTTCGGCCTCATACTGGGCCTTGACCTCTTCGGTCTCTTCGCGGGCAGCTTCATAGTCACGCTGAACCTGCTTATCGCTTTCCATGATTTCGCCCATATCGTCGATGGCGGTGATGAGCTGGGAGAAGTTGTCAGACTGGAGGACAAGGGCCAGAATATTGTAGCCGCCGCTCTCCTCCATGGCGCGCACGCGGGTGCGGTAGCGCTCAAGCTGGAAGTTCTCGCGGTCCTTGGCCGCTTCGACCTCTTTCCCCTTGGCCTGTATCATTTTTTCATATTCAGCGATCTCCTGGTCGATCACTTCGAGTTGTTCTTCGGCAAGACGGTTCTGCTCTTCAAGGGCAACCATCTGCTCAAGAACGTTCGACTTTTGCTCCTGCAGACCCAGGATACGCTCTTTGATCTCCTGCACCTGGCTTGTCAGCTCGTCCTTCTTTGCACGCAGGGCCGAAAGCTCGTCCATCTCATCGGCATAAGCCGAAAGCGGAATTACGCTCACCACCAGCGAAAGAAGCATCAGCACCGCCAGGATCACGGCGATCAGGGATATTGCTTTTTTCCTTTTCATAAGTTGCACCGAAAGATGATTAAACCTTTAAGTAATTCTTGATGGCATTCACACCGCCGAAAGCACCGACCAGTACGCTGATCCCCATGTACACAACGAAAACCTGCAGAGCATAATTGCGAAACGGGATCACATTCAGAAGTGTGCCTGTGATGGAGCCGACCACGCGGCCGGTCACCAGATTATAAAGTCCCCATTCGGCCAGGAAGGCAATACAGCCGCCCATGATGCCGAGCACCAGACCTTCCACCACAAAGGGCAGACGGATAAAGCTGTTGGTAGCGCCGACCATCTTCATGATCGCAATCTCCTCTCGCCGGCCAAAAGTGGCCAGTTTGATGGTGTTGGACATGATGAAGAAGGACACGAACACCAGCATCACGATCAGGACCAGCGACACGACGGTAACGACGTTGCGGATGGTAACGAAGCTCTGGGCATAGTCGAGGTGCGCGTTGACCTTGGCGACGCCCGGGATCGCCTCGAGTTCGGTCTTGGTCTGGGACATATAGGCGATATCGTTCAGGTGGACGATAAAGCGATGGCGGAAGACTTCCTCATCGATGCCCTCCATGAGGGTGGCATCGTACTTGCTCATGAAACTGTCCATGGCTTCGCCGCGGGAAACGAACTGTGCGGAGGACACGTTGTCCACCGCCTCGATGTTCCGCTGCAGGTCGCGGGCGGAGGCCTCATCGGCCAGGGCCTCGTCGACAAAGACGACAATCTCGTTCTGATCCTCCAGATCCTTGATGAGGGCGTCAATATTGAGGGACAGGAGGGAGACGCTGCCCATGATGATTAGGCATGCGACAATGATGGCAACAGTGGCGAAGGACATGAAGCCGTGCGTGGTGATGCTGCGGAAGCCCTCGCGGATCAGATAACCCAGTCTCATATGCCGTAATACTCTCCTTCCGAGGTGTCACCGGTCATTTCGCCGCTGTCGATGGTGATGACGCGTTTGGAGAAGGCGTTGACCAGTTCCTTTTCATGGGTGACAACCACAACGGTGGTGCCCATCTCATTGATCTTTTCCAGCAGGAGCATAAGCTCAAGGCTGCGCACAGGGTCCAGGTTGCCGGTCGGCTCATCCGCCACGATCATGCGAGGGCTGTTGACCAGGGCGCGCGCAATGGCGACACGCTGCTGTTCGCCGCCGGAGAGTTCACCCGGCATTCTCTTCTCACGGCCTTCGAGCCCAACAAGCTCCAGTATGTACGGTACACGCGTGCGGATCTCCCGGTTCGGCGCACCGACGACACGCATGGCGAAGGCCACATTGTCATAGACGTTCATGTTCTCAATGAGACGATAGTCCTGGAACACCACGCCGAGGGTCCTGCGCATCTTCGGCAGCTTGCGGCGTCTGATGGTACCCATGTCAAAGTCGTTGACCACAACGCGGCCGGAGGTGGGGCGCACCTCGCCGGTGATGAGCTTCATGAGCGTGGTCTTGCCGGAGCCGGAGGGGCCCACGAGAAAGACAAACTCCCCATCTTCGATGGTAAGACTGACATTGTCGAGGGCAACGGTATTGCTGCTCTCGTACACCTTACGCACGTTCTGCATTATTACCATTTGGTTTATCCTCCAAAAGGGATTGTTTTGCGCCGCAAAGAGCATAGCATGCGGCGCGGAAAGCTGACTGAATCCGTATTTTCAGTATTTATTGTTCAGCGAATCGAGATACTGCTTGACCATCATGGCCACCTTGAAGACGATGGCGTGGTCAAACTCTCTGAGGTCAAGGCCAGTCATCTTCTTGATCTTTTCCAGGCGGTAGACCAGCGTGTTGCGGTGGACATAGAGCTTTCTCGAGGTCTCGGAGACATTGAGGTTATTTTCAAAGAAGCGGTTGATGGTCTCAAGGGTATCCTCGTCCAATGTCTCGATGGGATTTTTCTTGAAGACCTCGTTTAAGAACATCTCGCACAGGGTGGTCGGGAGCTGATAGATGATGCGGCCGAGGCCAAGGCTTTCATAATTGATGATGGTCTTTTCGCTTTCAAAGACGCGGCCGACGTCGATGGCGACCTGCGCCTCCTTGTACTTGTCGGCAAGCTCACGCAAATGGCGGGCATTGGTGCTCACGCCGATGACGGACTTGATGCCGAGCTCTTCCTGCAGTGTGGTTTCGATGCTGCGGGCAACACGCAAAACCTCCTCGGGACAGTTGGCATTGGGCAGTGCCTTGACAAGGACAATATCCGTCTCATTGATGTTCAGGACAAAATCCTTCTGCCGGTCGGGGAAGATACGCTGGATAGCCTCCACTGCGGCGACATCCGGGTTTTCCATCTGGCGCACGAGCAGCACGCAGCGCGGCTCGTCTGTGACAA
>JBGUQD010000100.1:0-17378 GCA_045130755.1 Candidatus Limivicinus sp.
TGTGCTCTCGCACAGAGGACGCGGCGCCTTATGCGGCGCCTTTTCAATAAGAGAATCTACTTTTTATTGAAAAACAGTATTATTCGCTTTGCAGGTTATCCACAATGCGCCGGCAGTAGTCCTTGAGCTGGGCCTTCTCCTCCTCCCGGAAGCCGGATAAAGCCCGCTCCTCGGTGCGGAAGAAGCTTTCCACCGCGCAGGCGGCAAGTTCCCTGCCGCGCCCGGTGAGAAAGACACAGCGCGTTTTCTGATCCCCCTCCCGCAGCCGGCGCTCTATAATGCCCTGCTGCTCCATACGCTTGAGCAGGACCGTGACAGAGCTCGGCTCAAGCTGGCAGGCCTGAGCGATTTCCTTCTGGCTGCGCCCCTCATGGGATTTGAGAAAGGCAAGCACCTTCGGCTGTCCGTTGGAAAGGCCGGTCGCCTCCAGATCCTTCAGAAGCCGCTTGTGAAAGAGAGTCTGCATCCGCATAAGCTGGAAGGAGAAATCCCGCACGCTCATCCCTCGAAGTTCATGACCTGCTGAGTCTTGAGACCGGTAGCCGAGAAAGTGGCAAAGTCCAGCATGGTGAGGCTTGCTGCCTCGGGGTACTTCTCCTGCACGGCGGCGAGGAGCTTTGCCTGAAGATCGGCGTCCACGAACTGGCGGGCATAGCCGCTGTCATAAACGTTGAGGAACCATGGGGAAGTCACGACGATGCGGGTCGGGATGATCTGGTAGAAGTTCATCGGGGAGGCGCACAGATACTGGTACAGGGCGTCGTTGTCCATCGCCGCAAGCTGGGCGGTGGTGTCCAGGGTCTCAAAGTAGTAGTGAGCCTTGGCGATGTAGACGGGGATCTCTTCCTCGCTCAGCTCAGCAAATCGGATGGGTTTGTAGGTACCGGTGATCTCTACGCCGTAGCTCATGAAGTAGCTGGGCAGGACGGGCATGGCCTCGGAGCAGGTGTCGCCCACGCGGATCTGGCGGGTCCAGTAGAGGTCCACATTAGGGTTGACGTTCATGTTGTTGAGCTTTGCGGTGTTCGACTCGCTGGAGCCGAAGAGGGTCAGGTCGGCAGGGTCAAGCACGTATTCCACGCTGCCGATGGTGGGGATGTTGTTGTAGGAGGTTGCGATCTGGTACATCTCCCGGTAATTGCCCTCGGCACCCTTGAGGTAGTCGAGAATCAGCTCTTTCTTGAGCTCGTCGGAGAGGTCCACGTCGCCAAAGTTGATGCCGCCCACGCCGGACACTGTGGCGGAGGTCACGGCGTCGACACCGGCCTGCATCTGGTACTCTTCGGCCTTGAGGTAACCGTTGCCGCGGGCCCATGCATCAAGATCCACCTCAGCGCCGGCGATCCGGAGATAGGCCTCCGCCGCGGCGGCGAGGATGGCGTTGCTCGTCATGGTCGCACCAGAGACAGCATCGACCTTGACGCTGTTCTGCTCCAACATGGCTGCGGGCAGTTTCTCGATGGCTTGCGCGCCGATGGTGCTGTCGGCCTTGTCGGTCTCGGCCTTTACGTCGGTGATGATGCCGTCCTCCACGCTCAGGGTGACAGTCACGGTCTCATCGAGACCATGGGCTGTGGCCACCGCGCTCTCAGCGAAAGCCGCAGGGGTGAAGCTCAGACTCAGGCAGAGGACAAGCAGGATCGCGAGTACGGATTTTGCGCTATTCATGAATGTTTCCACCTTTCCAAAATTTTAGTTTGAATTCAAACTATGAAAAGTATAGCACAGGCCTGTCCCCTCTGTCAAGGGAGACGGCGGGGTGATCAATCACTCAGCCACAGCCTTGCGTGGGATTGGGTGTGACAGCATCATTTTACGAGCACCGCCCTCATGAAGAGGCGATAGAGGGGCCAATTTCCACCCGTTTTTGCATGATACCCTATATGAATCCTGTCAGCGAATTGGCCTCTTTTGTGTGCGGAACAGACACAAATCGCCACATCTTTCGATGTGGCGATTTTTTATTTTCACCTCTTTTCCCGTCTTTTCGCGTTGAAAAATTACCAAGCCCACATGTTACAATATTTCATTAAAGCAGGCGGCTTTTCGCTGCGCCTGTGTCGTACCTTTTCGGCCTCTGCCGCTTTGGTATTCTTCGTCTTTTTACCCGGAGCAGGCCTTGTTTTTAATTTGTTATGTAAACCTCTTTTGTGGAACACCCATAAAAAGCCGGTTAAAAATCCGCTAATTACATTGACAAATAACAAGGGGCAGACTATACTTTTTTCAGCATCGTCCCAGTTGAACGGGATACCAGAAAAAAGAAGATTTCAAGGAGGAACAAGCATGAAAAGAACACTTTCCGCAATCCTCGCCTTCGCACTGGTGTGCACCCTGGTTCTGGGCTGCGGCCAGGCCTTTGCCTTTGCCGATGATAAGCCCGTGACCATCCGTCTGGGCAACTTCAATGCCAACGGCGAGCCCGGCCAGGCGGCTTCTCTGAAGTTTGCAGAGCTGGCAAACGAGTACTCCGGCGGTACCATCACCGTTGAGGTGCACAACAACTCCGAGTTCGGCAACGCCCCCGAGATGGCGGAGCAGGTTTCCATCGGCGCCATCGACGCCTGCCTGATCTGCGAGGCCACCCTCGGCGAGTACGACAGCCGTTACCACCTCGTCGCCATGCCTTACCTCTACGACGACTACGCCCATGCCTACCGCGTGGTTGACGGCGAGTTCAAGGAATGGGTCAACGACGGCACACTTGAGTCCAAGGGCATCCACGATGTCGGCAGCTGGGAGTATGGCTTCCGCAGCCTGACCAACTCCAAGGTTCCCGTTGAGCATCCCGATCAGATCAAGGGCCTGCTCATCCGTACCCCCTCCGAGCAGCAGCTCATCTTCTGCATGGAAGCTCTGGGTGCAAACGTCCAGCAGGTCGCCTTCAGCGAACTGATCCCCGCCCTCAAGCAGAAGACCGTCGACGGCCAGGAAAACCCCATCTCCACCATCTATAACAACTCCCTGTGGGAGTGCGAGCAGAAGTACCTCACCCTCACCAGACACGAGTGGGAGTCCATGAACCTCTGCATTAACAACAGACTCTGGGAGAAGCTGAGCGACACCCAGCGCGAGGCCATCGAGAAGGCTTCTGCCGAGGCTTCCGCTTTCATGCGTCAGACCGTCCAGGATTCCGAGGCTGATTACCTTGAGAAGCTCGCTGCCGAAGGCATGCAGATCATTGAGGTCAATATCGACGAATTCCGCGAGAACATGCAGTATGCGTACGACAAGATGGTTTCCACCGGCGCCGTGACGCAGGAGCAGGTTGACCGCATGATGGAGATCGTCGAAAACGCTCGTCAGTAAAACGTTTCCCGCCTTCGGGCTGTGACGTAATTTCGCAACAGCATAGCTTGTGACAGCATCTTTCGGATCCCCGTCTGCGGGCGATGGAGGATGCTGTCTTTATTAAAGGAGATAGTCTGATGATCGCATTGATTACCTGCGTTGTGCTGATCGGGCTGATGCTTCTCGGCGTACCGGTGTGTGCGGCGATGGGCGGCACGGCGGCGGCGATGTTTGCAAGCCTCGGCTACGGCAACATTCTGGCCGTCATGGCACAGCGTATCTACAACGGCACCACCAGCTTCACCATGCTGGCCATTCCGTTCTTCATCCTCGCCGGCAACCTCATGAACACCGGCGGTATCACCGACCGAATCTTTAACTTTGCCAAGGCCATGGTCGGCCACTGGCCCGGCGGTCTGGGCCAGGTAAACATCGTGTCCTCCGTCATCTTTTCCGGCATGTCCGGCGCTGCCGTCGCGGATGCGGCGGGCCTCGGCATGATCGAGATGAAGGCCATGGACGATGCCGGCTTCCCCCACCGCTTCAGTGCCGGCATCACCGCCGGCTCCTCCACCATCGGCCCTGTCATTCCGCCCTCCATTGCCTTCGTCGTCTACTCAAGCTGCGCGACCGAGGCCTCCGTCAGCAAGCTCTTTGCTGCTGGCTTTATCCCCGGCTTCATGATGGCTGTGGCCATGGGCGTGTGGGTCTACTACACCAGTGTAAAGCACCACTATCCCATTGAGCCCAAGATGCCCTGGAGCATCCGCTGGAAATACTTCGTCAACGCCATCCCCAGCCTGATGACCATCGTCATCATCGTCGGCGGCATCTGGAGCGGCTGGTTCACCGCCACCGAGGCTTCCATCGTCGCCTGCTTCTATGCCCTGTTTTTAAGCTGTGTCGTGTACCGCGAGGTCAAGTTCAAGGACCTGTTCAAGATCGTGTATGACAGTATCGTCACCAGCTGCAAGACTCTTTTCATCATCGCGATCGCAAACTTCCTTGCCTACTTCATGACCCACCAGCGCGTGCCGAACCAGGTCATCGAGGGCATGCTCTCCATCACCGCAAACCCCACCGCGCTCATTCTGATGATCATCTTCATCCTGCTCATTCTGGGTATGTTCCTTGAGGGCACGGCGGTCATCCTGATTGTCGCCCCCATCTTCCTGCCGATCATCGCTCAGATGGGCATGAGCCAGCTGCAGTTCGGCGTGATCATGGTGCTGGCCTCCATGATCGGTCTGCTGACGCCGCCGGTAGGCATGAGTCTGTATGCGGTGTCATCGGTGACAGATGTGCCAATGCTGGAGCTGTCAAAAGAAGTTATCCCTTACGTAATCGGTATTATTATCGTATTGCTGCTGTGTACGTTCATCCCGCCCTTGTGTACATGGCTGCCGTCCATACTGGTTTAGGAGGGGGCTGCCATGGAGTTTTTGAAAAAACTTGACAAGATCGTCGCACAGGTGCTGAAGATCGTCGTGGTCTGTTGCCTGGCCCTTATTGCGATCATCCTGATGTTCCGTGTCATCATCCGCTTCACGCCCATCAACCTCTCTCTGTCCTGGACAGATGAGGTGGTCGAGTGGAGCATGGCGTACATGATCTTCCTCACGAGTGCCCTCATCATGCGCGACGGCGCTCACTTCCGGGTCGACCTTCTGCAGCAGAAATTCAAGGAAACCAAATTCATCCGCATCCTGAACTTCTGCATCACGATCTTCAACGCGGCGTTCTTTGCGGTATTCTTCTACTATGCATGGGAGCTGTTCAGCAAGGCCCAGGCTCCGACCATCATCCTGCGCGCGCCACGCCAGGTGCCCTATGCCAGCATCGTCATCGGCGGGCTGCTGCTGTTCATCTACAGCATCCGTGATATCGTCGTCGCGTACAAAGAACTGCGCGGCGGCAAGAAGTGAGTCATGGGAGGCAACACTATGGACATGATGGAAATACTGCGCACCAGGCGGACGTTCCGCGCCTTTACACAGGAGCCGGTGCCCCAGGAGGTCGTTCAGGACATCCTCGAGGCTGCGCGGCTTGCCAACTGCGGCGCAAACCGCCAGAGCCTGCGCTTTGTCGTGGCACAGAAGCCGGAGGATGTGGCAAAGCTCTGCGAGCTGACCAAGTGGGCAGCTGCCATTCCGAACGGAGCCGGGACTCCGGCGCCGGAGCAGCGCCCCACCTTATACGTCGTGGTACTGCAGGACACCTCCGTCCCCGGCCACAGCGACATTGATGTGGGCATTGCCGTGGCAGGCATGACAACTGCCGCCTGGGCCCACGGCGTGGGAAGCTGCATCATCGGCACCCTGCACCGCAGCCATACCGCAGAATTTCTGGGACTGCAGGAAAATCTGCAGGTAAATACCGGCATTGCCTTCGGCTATCCCGCCCACAAGAGCACTGTGGTCCCGCTCAAGGACGGCCAGAAGAACTACTGGCGCGATGAAAACGGCGACTACTTTGTGCCGAAATATTCCCTTGAAGAGATCGTACGTTATCTGTAATAAGAAGGATCTGCATTGAAAAGTGCAGATCCTTTTTTGCATTCGCCCCTTCCGCCAGTCGGATTAAAATTCAGAATTTTTCTATACCGGGGAACTTTTTCCTTTGCACCGCGTCTAACAGTCATCAAACAAAATGCAAAGGAGAGTATACCATGGACGATCTGAGATTTGATCCCTCTGCCCTGCTGATTGTCGGCATGCTGATCGGCGTGGTCTGCACGCTGCTTTAATACATCACGGGAAGATATGGGGAAAACGGCGGCTCAAACGAGCCGCCGCTTTTTATGTGTATAATCGCGTTGTTTTCGGGAAAACTGCTGGTAAAGGGATCGTTGATCCCGAACTTGGAAAGGAGAATTTCGATGACGACGAAAGAACTTCTCTACGTGGACGACGCGCTGTCCCACGCCCAGCTGCTGGCAACCCAGTTTGAAAATGCCGCCGGCCAGCTGCAGGACAATTCCCTGCGCACGCAGGTGCAGCAGATGGCCCAGCGACATCGCCAGGTGTATCAGCAGTTTTACGATCTTGTGTGAGGTGAAAATGATGGACGACAAATGCATTATGGAAGGCCTGCTTCTTGACGCCAAGGGCGTCTGTGATCTCTATATGCACGGCGCGATTGAATCGAGCACGCAGAAGGTGCGGCAGACTTTCTCCGCCGCCTTCGACGACGCCCTGTCCATGGGCGACAGCCTGTATCAGCAGATGACCGCCAAGGGCTGGTATCAGACCGACACCGCCCCCGAGCAGAAGCTGCAGCAGACCAGGCAGAAATTCACACCCACCTGTTAAAGCAAAGCAGCCGGGAACACATTCGTTTCCCGGCTGCTTTTTTATGCCTGTGCTTCCAGCTTTTCCACAAGCTTGCGCAGAGCCTTGCCCCGGTGGCTGATGCTGTTTTTTTCCTCACTGCTGATCTCGGCGGTGCGCAGCCCCCGCTCGGGAAGGATAAACAGCGGATCATAGCCGAAGCCGTTGGTCCCCCGTTCATCGTGCGCGATCTCGCCGTAAAGATAGTCCTCTGCTGTGAGCATGTGCCCGTCCGGCCACACCAGTGCGATGGCGCAGGTATAGTGCGCACCGCGCTCGGTGACGTTTTCGAGCTTCTCGAGCAGGAGACGGTTGTTGGCTTTGTCGTCCCCGTGCACGCCGGAAAAGCGCGCCGAATAGATTCCGGGCGCCCCGCCGAGGGCATCGACGCACAGGCCGCTGTCATCGGCGATGGCGCAGCAGCCGGAAATCTCAGCCAATTCCTTTGCCTTCTTGACGGCGTTTTCCATGAAGGTGGTGCCGTCTTCAACGGTCTCGTGCTCGATCCCGGCCTCGCGCATGGACTGCACATCGTCAAAGAAGGGGGCGAGGATCGCCTTCATCTCGGTCAGCTTATGGGCATTGTTGGATGCAATGATCAGTTTCATAGTCTTCTCCCCTGTTTATCTGGTTTCACACAGGGATTGTACTATAAAAACCGCGCCGCCGCAACTTGAAATAGCCCACGCAACGTGATATATTGTAAAAAAACAATATCCGGAGGGAACTTATGAAGATCACATACCGTCCGCGCGGCGTCTGCTCGCGGCTGATGGAAATAGAAGTGGAGGATAACAAAATCGTCTCCGTCGATGTCACCGGCGGGTGCGACGGGAACCTCAAGGGCATCTCGCGTTTGGTAGAGGGTATGGACGTGGATGAGGCTATCCGCCGCATGCAGGGCATCCGCTGCGGAGGCAAGCCCACCTCCTGCCCCGATCAGCTCTCCATCGCGCTCAGCCAGTATCGCCAGGAACATGCATAAGCATATTATTGCGGCGGTGCTTGTATTCGCACTGCTATTGAGTCTGTGCGCCGCAGCTGCGGCAGACGAGACGCTCGAGCCGATCACACCGGTCTCTGCGCCCATGGGGGCTGAGTCGGTGCCGGTATATCTGGACGGGCTGCTGCTCGCGCGGGCCTACGCTTGGGGAAACTTTGTCTATGTCGATCTCAAGCCGCTGTGCAGCTACTGGGATATTGCCATGGACTGGAACGGAGACGGGCAGCGCTTTACGCTCCAGCTTGATGAGCTTGAGGTCGAAGGCGAGGCCGGGCGGCAGTATTTCACCGCAGACAGCCGCTATATCTATGCGCCGGAGGATTGGCTCATCTACGGCGGCAGACTGTACCTGCCCTTGAACGCGCTTTGCAAGCTGCTCAATCTCAGCGATACCCGGGACGGGGGCGCGCTGATGCTGGACGGAAGCCGGCTTAAACTGCTTGAGGGCGGCGCGGATTACTACGACCTCAACTACTCCGTGGAAGATGTGTACTGGCTGTCGCACATTATCGGCTCCGAGGCCGGGATCGAGCCCATAGAGGGCAAGATCGGTGTGGGGAATGTGGTGCTCAACCGCGTCAAGGACGCTGACTTTCCCGATACGGTCTTTGGTGTCGTGTACGATTATGAGCATACCGTACAGTTTGAGCCTGTCTCCAAGGGCACGATCCATGAGGACCCTAAGCCGGCTGATCTCATTGCGGCCTATCTCGTGCTGGAGGGGGCCAACACAGCGGGCGACTGCACCTACTTTGTCAACCCCGATTTCGGAAGCTATTGGTTTGACAACAACCTGGACTATGTGATGAGCATCGGCCGCCACAATTTTTATGTCAGCAAAGGAAACGACAATGCCGGAACAGGTACTGGAACAGATCCTTCGTGAAGGGCTCGCAATGCGGGAGCTCAGCGCCGACGAGAATACGCTGCGGCGCTTTCGCATCTACTACGACAATCTTGAGGCATATAACCGTGTCATGAATCTCACCGCCATCACCGGCGAGGCGGACGCGGCGCGCCTGCACTTTCTCGACTGCGCCGCCCTGCTGGACGCCGGAGACCTGCGCGGCAGGTCGCTCATTGATGTGGGCACCGGCGCGGGTTTTCCGGGGCTGGTTCTGAAAATTCTCTGCCCGGAGCTGAAGCTCACCCTGCTGGACAGTCTGGACAAGCGCCTGAACTTTTTGCGCGACACCTGTGAAAAGCTGGGCTTTAACGATGTAGCGCTTGTTCACGCCAGGGCCGAGGAGATCCCCGATGGCTTTCGCGAGAGCTTCGACTATGCTTCCGCGCGTGCGGTGGCGCGGCTCAATGTGCTGTGTGAGCTGTGCCTGCCCTATGTAAAGCCCGGCGGTGCCTTCCTCGCCATGAAAGGTCCGGAACTGGATACGGAGCTGAAGGAGGCCTACGTTGCCCTCAAAACCCTTGGCGGCAGCGTGGAAAAGCAGCTTGCGTACACCATTCCCGGAACCGATGTTTGCCATTGTGCCGCCGTGATCCGCAAGACCGGCTCCACGCCGAAGCGCTACCCGCGCCGCTGGGCGCAGATCAAGGGGAAACCCCTCTGAAATCCCACGAAGGCCTTCTGATTGAGAGCGCCATTATGAACAGTCTGTGAACTTTTACCCCCGAAACATCGGTTCTCGGGGGTAAAAATTTGACAAAACGAATCTTTTGTGGTATACCATCGGAAACTCATCACAAAGAAAGAAGGGATGAGATGAGTACCAACGAAACCATGATGCAATACTTTGAATGGTATCTGCCGAATGACGGACTGTGGTGGAAGCGCTGCGCCGCGAAAGCGGAAAACCTCGCCGCGCTGGGCATCACACAGGTCTGGCTGCCCCCCGCCTACAAGGGCACCTCGCAGGAGGATGTGGGCTACGGCGTTTATGATATGTACGATCTGGGAGAATTTGACCAGAAGGGCACGGTGCGCACCAAATACGGCACCAAGGAGGAATACCTGGAGGCCATCCGCGCCTTCCATGAGGCGAAAATCAATGTCTTTGCCGACATCGTACTCAATCACCGCATGGGCGGCGACGAGCTGGAAGAGATCACCGCCGTCACCGACAACCCCGAAAACCGCTGGGAACAGGTCGGCGGCAAGCAGAAGATCAGCGTATGGTCGAAATTTACCTTCCCCGGCCGCCACGGTACATACTCCGCTTTTACCTGGGACCACCGGCATTTCACCGGCACTGACTGGGACGAGAAAGCAAAGGAGCAGGGCAACATCTACCGCTTCACCGGCAAGCACTGGGATCAGACGGATCCCGAAAAAGGCACCTTTGACTACCTCATGGGCATGAATGTGGACATGGATAATCCCACCGTCGTGCGGGAAACCAAGAAGTGGCTCAAGTGGTATCTCACGGAGACCGGCATCGACGGCCTGCGTCTCGATGCCGTCAAGCACATCAGCTTCCCCTTTTACAGGGAACTGCTGCACGATATCCGCGAACAGACCGGTCTTGCGCTGCCCGCCGTGGGCGAATACTGGAGCGGCGATATCGGGCGTCTGCTGCACTACCTTGACGCGGTGGACAATGAGATGGCGCTCTTCGACGTGGCGCTGCACTACAACTTCTTCCATGCCTCTCAGGCGGGCGGTGACTACGATCTGCGCACGATTCTTGATAACACCCTTGTGCGCGAGCGGCCCATGAACGCCGTCACCTTTGTGGATAACCACGACACCCAGTTTGGGCAGAGCCTCGAATCCTTTGTGGATGACTGGTTTAAGCCTCTGGCCTATGCTTTGATCCTGCTGCGGCAGGAGGGTGTGCCGTGCGTGTTCTACTCGGACTACTACGGCAATCCGGTCAAGAATCGCCCGCTGGTACCAAATCTCGGCAAGCTCATCAAGCTGCGCCGCAACTACGCCTACGGCGAGCAGAGCGACTGCTTTGAAAGTGAACATCTGATCGGGTGGACACGCGGGGGCGACGAGGAACACGATAATTCCGGTCTTGCGGTGGTCATGTCCAACAGTGAAGATGGCGGGTCCCTGCACATGAACATTGGCACCCGCTTTGCGGGCGAGAGCTTCCGGGACGTACTCGGCAACTGTACGGAGCCGGTCGTGATCGGCGAAGACGGCTGGGGCGACTTTGGCTGCCCCGGGCGCAACATGGCCATCTGGGTCCGCGAGGGCGCGTTTGAGGATCTGGTCGTCAACGAGTAATTGCATCAAAAAATCTCAGAGCCGTTATGACTCTGAGATTTTTTATTATGACGCGATCTGTGTCGGCTCCTTGGGATGGATTCCAAGATGACCGAGCAGTTCTTCCACGTCGCGCACAGGGGTGATCTCCAGCGCGTCACGAACCTCTTGGGCCACCTCGCGCAGGTCGTCCAGGTTCTCTTCCGGGATGAATACCCGTTTGACCCCGGCGCGCTGGGCCGCCATGAGCTTTTCGGGCAGGCCGCCGATGGCCTTCACGTCACCCTGGAGCGATACCTCCCCCGTCATGGCAATGCTGGGCAGCACGGGGATGTCTGCCACAAGCGACGCAAGCGAACTTGTGAGCGTCACGCCCGCAGAGGGGCCGTCCTTCGGTGTGGCCCCGTCGGGGACATGGATGTGCAAATCGTTTTCCTCAAAGAGGCTTGCATGCTCCGGGAACAGGTGCTTGACCAGGCTCACCGCGATCTGGGCCGACTCCTTCATCACATCGCCGAGCTGCCCGGTAATGACGGTTTTACCGCTGCCCTTGACGAGCAGTGTCTCAATGTACAGTACATCGCCGCCTACAGGTGTCCAGGCAAGACCCGTGACCACGCCGGGTTTGGCCTCCTCCTTCACATGGCGATGGGGCAGCGGGCGCATGTCCAGAAGCTCCCTCAGGTCGGAAGGCTCTACCTTCATGGGCTTTTCGCCGCCGCGCACGAGATGCACTGCCGCCGAGCGGCAGAGCGTATCCATGCACTTTTTGAGCCCGCGTACGCCCGCCTCGCGGGTGTAGTCGTCTATGATAGCCTGCACTGTCTCAGCGCTGAGTTCCAGCTGCCCTTCTCCGATGCCGACGGCTTCCATGGCTTTCGGCAGCAGGTGCAGGCGCGCGATCTCCTGCTTCTCGGTGGGCGTGTAGCCCTGGAAGGAGATCATCTCCATGCGGTCCAGCAGCGGCTGGGGAATAGTGTCGAGGCTGTTTGCCGTGCAGATGAAGAACACATCGGACAGGTCGAAGGGCACATTCAGATAGTGGTCGGTGAAGGTACTGTTCTGCTCGGGGTCAAGAACCTCCAGGAGGGCACTGGCGGGGTCGCCGTTATAGGACATGGAGAGCTTGTCGACCTCATCGAGCACCATGACGGGATTGGACACGCCGCACTTGGAAATGCCGTCGAGAATACGGCCCGGCATGGCGCCGATGTAGGTGCGGCGGTGACCGCGGATATCCGCCTCGTCCCGCACGCCGCCGAGACTGACGCGCACATACTCGCGCCCGAGGGCTTTGGCAATGCTCTGACCAATACTGGTCTTGCCGGTGCCGGGGGCTCCCACGAAGAGCAGGATGGAGCCGGACTGGCGCTTCTTGAGGTTCATGACCGCGATCTGCTGGATGATGCGGCGCTTGACCTTGCTCAGGCCGAAATGGTCGGCGTCCAGGATCTTCTCCGCCTCGTCGAGGTCGATGTCCTTTGCCTCTGCCTTCTGCCAGGGGAGGTTGGCCATGAAGTCCAGGTAGTCATACAGCAGACCGTATTCGGCGCTGTTCTTGCCCTCCTGCTTGAGGCGGGAGAGCACCTTGTCGCACTCCTTGCGGGCGAGCTCGTTGAGCGGCGCGTCATGCAGGCGCTGTTCCAGCTTCTGCAGATCGGATATGTTCTCGGGGTGCAGTTCGTCCAATTCATTTTGCAGATATTCGAGCTGCTTCTTGATGGCTGCTTCGCGATAGAGCTTCTGGTGGTCTTCCTCCTGGGCGGTGCGCACCTCATTGCCCACCTTCATGAGCTCAAGGTTTTCATAGATCATCTTCTCCATCAGCTCAAAGCGCCGCGCCTTGCTGTCCTCGGCGAGCATGGCATAGCGCTCTTCGCTCTTGCCGGGCATCCAGGGTGACAGGCCCGCGGCCACATCGCCCAGGGTAGTCCACATGGCGGCAAAGACACGCAGCGCCGGCTGCCAGGGCTTTCCCTCGCCGAAAGCCAGCACCGCTTCCTTGACAGCGGTCAGGCGCTTCTGCGCGTCGATCGGGTCGAGATCGTCCAGGTCCGGGCGGCGGGAGACCTTGAGATGGATGCCTCCTTCGCTCTGGATCTCTACCTCTTCCACATTCACGCGAGCGTTGAGCTCGATGGTGACAAAGCCCTGCAGATCGGTTTCGCGTACGATGCCGGACACGCCGATGGGATAAAAGCTGTCGGGTTTGATGGCATTGCGGGCAATGGGTTCTTTGGCGACGATGAGGATGACCTTGGCATCCTGCTGCGGCTCCCGCCCGGTCATACTGCGGTAATACTCCGGGCGCAGATAGATCGTCGAATCGGGCACCGCGACGGAATTATGTATGGGTAAAACAGGCATATTCGTACCTCCTATTTGCAATTCTGGCACTCTTTTCTTGTGAGTGCTAAGTCCTGGGTAAAAAATATTTCCTCTTCTGAGGAACTTGGCGCTTTACAAGTGTAAAGATTCTGGTATAATGATAATACTGAAGTTTACACTTGTCAAGGACATTCAAAATAAGTTTACAAAATGGTGGTGAAATGCCTGTGTACTGTGGCTGCAACGAAAAAGCGCTCTCTTCCCAGCGTGCCATTGCATGCGCCCTGCTTGCGCTCATGGAGGCTGAGCCTTATGCCGAGATCAGCATCAGTGCCCTGTGCCGAGCAGCGGGTGTCTCCCGCCCCACGTTCTACAGTCTTTTCGGATCGAAAGACGATGTGGTGGCCTACATCCTGCGCGAGAACCATTGCTATACGCCGGAACCTGAAGCGAGCTCATGTCTGAAAAGCTTCTGCATGAGCTACAGTGAATACATTGCGCACCAGCGGCATTTTCTCACACTGATCGTGAATAACGGTGTGGGGCATCTGTTGTACCGGAGCATCTTCGATTCACTGATGGACTGCGGCTGTTTTCTTCGGGATGTGGATGCTGCTTCCCGCCGCAGCGCCGCCAACTTCACCGCCGGGGCACTCACGGGGGTTGCTCAGGACTATGTTGCGCGTGAAGCCTGCACAGCCGATGAGCTGTGCAGGCTTCTGGAAAGCTTATTCGGCGGCAGTCTATTCCGGTGATTATTTCGCCGTTTTTTTCAGGGCTTTGAGCACATCGTCCTGCACCGGCAGGCGGGCGCGGCGGGGCCATGCGGATTCATAATCCTTTGCAAGCGCGGCGGCATCCTCTCTGCTCAGGCCGGGGATCAGGTCTCTTGCCAGGCCCTGGATCGCCACCAGCATCCAATGGGCGCTCTTGGGATCCGGATTTTCCTTTGCCACGCTAAAAAGCTTTGCAAGTACGGTTCGAAGGGCGGTGGATTCCGGGTGCTCAGAGGCAAAGTCGCTGAGCACTGCCGCCATGTCCTGCGCAAAGCGGTCGTGTAGCGGATCGTCCGACGGGCCGAACTTGAGGCCGAAGAGCTCGCTGGGCTTGCGGTTTCTCTCCTGCTGCCAGGCAGCGTTAAGATAGTCCTCCAACAGCCGGTCCATACGCGCTGAATAATAGTCGAGATTCATAATATACTCCCATTACTTTGTCTCCATGTCCGTTAACAGCAGACGTAAGTGGGCAAATGTCCGCATATTGTGTACAAAGCATGTTAAACGGAGACGACGTTGCAGCGTTTTCTCCGAAAAACACATGTTTTCATGTTATTTTCCTGCAAAACCTTGTTTTGCAGACACGCATTTCCTGCGTGTGGAGATTAAGTTATAAAAAGATCTGCCGCCTTTATGACGGCAGATCTTTTTTGCAAGTGTGCAATATTACTTCTTGGCCAGGTACTTGCGCACGTCGAGCGCGACCGCGACGACGATAACCACGCCCTGAACAATGTAGTTGTAGTACGGGTTGACGCCCAGGAACTGCAGCACGATCTTCAGCAGCTCGAACACGAGAACGCCGACGAGAACGCCGCTGACGGTACCGATACCACCGGTCGTGGAGACGCCGCCGATGGTACAGGCCGCGATGGCTTCGAGCTCATAGCCCATGCCCATGGAGGTGGAGGCGCCGCCGGTCTTGCCGGCCAGCAGCCAGCCCGCAGTGGCGTACATGATGCCTGCGGTGGTGTAGATGAGCATGAGAGTCTTGGTGGTGTTGACGCCGGAGACCTCAGCCGCGACTTCGTTGCCGCCAATGGCGTACATGTATTTGCCGTGGCGCATCTTGTTATACAGGAACCAGAAGAACACGCCGAACAGTGCCGCTACGAACAGAAGATACGGCAGGTGGAAGCCGTTGGAGTTGCCGATACGACCGTTAATGAGGTCAATGAAGCTCTTCTGGAAGCCGCCGATGGGCTGCGCGTCAGTGACGACAAGGCAAAGGCCGTAGACGATGGTCTGGGTGCCCAAGGTGGTGATGAAGGGGGGAACCTTCAGGATCGTGATGATGGCACCGTTGAGAAGACCCAGCGCCGCGCCGATGATCACAACGATCAGCAGCACAACAAACATATTCATTTCAGGGACCATCTTCCAAAGCTTGCCGGAGTAGTCACCTTTCTGGATCAGAATACCGGCAAGGCAGGCGGCAAGACCGACCTGACGGCCGGCGGACAGGTCCGTGCCCTTGGTAATCAGGCAGCCGGAGACACCCAGCGCAATGAGGAAGCGGACAGCGGTGTTGCTCATGAGGTTGCCGAAGTTCTTCCACGAGAAGAAGTTATCCTTGGTAAAGCCGACGATGATCGCGACGATGACCAGCATCACAACGATCGGGTTAGATTTGACGTAGTTTAAAAATTTCTTGCCGAAGCTTTCTTTCTTGTTCATAACCCATCCTCCGATTATTCAAACTGCGTGGCGAGCGCCATGATGTTTTCCTGATTGGCTTCCTTTCCGTCAATAAAGCCGGTGATACGGCCGTCGCACATGACCATGATCCGGTCGGACATGCCGATCAGCTCACCCATTTCAGAGGAGATCATGATGATGCTCTTGCCCTGCTTGGCAAGGTCGGCGATGATGCAGTAGATCTCGTACTTGGCACCGACGTCAATGCCGCGGGTCGGCTCGTCCAGGATCAGGACATCAGGATCATTGGCAAGCCAGCGGCCGATCAGTACCTTCTGCTGGTTGCCGCCGGACAGCGACTGAATCAGCGTCTTGCCAGAAGGCGTCTTGATGTTCATCTTCTGGCGGTTTTCCTCGACCAGCTCGTCGATCTTCTTGGTGTTGAGCATGAAGCCGTAGTCGACGTACTTGTTCAGGGACGCAACGGAGATGTTGTCCGCCACACTCAGCACGCCCATGATGCCGCTGCCGCGGCGGTCCTCGGTCAGCATAGCGATGCCCTGATCAATGGCGTCCTTCGGGCGGGTGATCTTGAGCTCCCTGCCCTGGTAGCGGATCGTACCGGAGATGTGGGAACGGGTGCCGAACAGGCCCTCCATCAGTTCCGTGCGCTGTGCGCCCACAAGGCCCGCGACGCCCAGGATCTCGCCCTTGCGCACATTGAAGCTGCAATGGCGGAAGCTGCGGGGATTGATGGAGGTGAAGTCCTCCACCTCGAAAACGACTTCGCCGGGGATGTTCTCGCGCTTGGGATAGAGGTTGGTAAGCTCACGGCCCACCATCTTGGTGATAATAAAGTCGGTGGTCAGGTCTTTGGCCTCCCAGGTACCGATGTACTGGCCATCGCGCATGATGGTGACTTCATCACTGATGCGCAGGATCTCGTCCATCTTGTGGGAGATGTAGACGATCGCGACGCCTTCCTTCTTGAGGTCCTCCACGATACGAAACAGCGCTTCTACCTCATTCTGGGTCAGGGAGGAGGTCGGCTCGTCCAGGATCAGGACACGGCAGTTGCCGGCGACGGCCTTGGCGATCTCCACGGATTGCATCTGGGATACGGTCAGGGTGCCGAGCTTCTGCTTCGGGTCGAAGTCCATGCGGACGCGTTTGAGGAGTTTTGCAGTGTCCTCATACATTTTATCGTGGTCGACAACGGGAATAAAGCCGAGCGCCTTTTTCATCGGGTAGCGCCCGAGGAAGATGTTCTCGCCGATGGTTCTCGCGGGGATGGGCTGGAGCTCCTGGTGCACCATGGAAATACCCTTGTCCCAGGCTTCCAGCGGGTCGGAAATGACGACCTTCTCACCGTCTATATATATTTCACCTTCGTCCATCTTGTAGATGCCGAACATGCACTTCATCAAAGTCGATTTTCCGGCGCCGTTCTCACCCATCAGGGCGTGAACCGTGCCGGGACGCAGCTTGAGCTGCGCGTGATCAAGAGCCTTGACGCCGGGGAAGGATTTACAAACACCGCGCATTTCCAGCACGAATTCTGACATAGGCCAAGCCTCCATTTTCTTTTGGTATTGCGGGATTCAGAAAACGGGTGAGCCGGAAGGCTCACCCGTTCAAGTTTTCAAACGGGGAATACGATGTTGGGAAAGGGATCAGGCAGCGTCTGCGGTGACCTTCACGTAGTCGACCCAGTAGTAGTTCTCGATGGGAGCACCGGCCAGAGCGGCGATGGTCACATCGACGGCGGCGTGGGACTGGCCCACAGCGTCGTTCAGAACGGTACCGGTCATGGTGCCCTCGTTGACCATCTCAACGCACTC
>JBGUQD010000101.1:0-26268 GCA_045130755.1 Candidatus Limivicinus sp.
GCGGGCGGCGGCGGGCCCCGGGCGGGCGGCCCGGCCCCGGCCCCGGCGGGCACACCCCGGCGGCGGGCGGAACGGCCCCGGGCCGGGCCCGAAACCGGGCGGCTTCCTATATAGCGCGTTGAGGGCCCTGGCTTATCGCAAACGACGCAAAAACTACGCGGTTTGTTATCTGGACTTTTCGGCCCGGCGGAGTGATGAATGTGCTCGCCGGGCGGGAAACCCGCCGGGCGGCCCGGGCGGGCGGGAAAAGCCGCCGCCGGAAGGAGGAGCCCCATGAAAAACCAGACCTTCGGCATCGAACTCGAAACCACCGGCATCGGGCGGGAAAGGACCGCCAAGGCCCTCGCGGCACACTTCGGAACGACCGCCGTCCACCGCGGGCGGCACTTGGACGACTGGGTGGTGCCCATGCCCGACGGGCGGCACTGGACGGTCGAGTCCGACGCCTCCATCAACGGGCACAGCCGCGGGCTGGACGCCGAGGTGGTCAGCCCGGTGTGCCGCTGGGACGACATCCCCATGGTGCAGGAGGTCGCCCGGGTCATCCGGGCGGCGGGCGGCAAGGCCGACGACTCCTGCGGCATCCACGTACACGTCGGGCTGGGCGAGCACACTCCCCAGAGCCTGCGGCGGCTGGTGAACATCGTCAACGCCAAGGAAGACCTCCTCACCCTCGCCTTGGGCATCTCCGCCTTCCGCCGCGGGCAGTGGTGCCGCCCGGTCGAGCCCGCCTTCCTCCGGGAGGTCAACCGTGTCAAACCCACCTCGATGGAAGCCTTCGCCAAGGTCTGGTACACCTACAGCGACGGCTCCTACAGCGACTGGCGCAGGTGTGCGGGAACGCACTACGACCACAGCCGCTACCACCTGCTCAACCTCCACGCGGCCTTCTCGACCGAGCGGCCCGCCCACACCATCGAGTTCCGGGCCTTCAACGGCACACTCCACGCGGGCAAAATCAAGGCCTACATCCAACTGTGCCTCGCCATCAGCCAGCAGGCCCTCGACACCAAGGCGGCGAGCCCGACCCGCCCGGACACCGACAACCCGAAGTACACCTTCCGCTGCTGGCTCCTCCGGCTGGGCTTCATCGGCGACGAGTTCGCCACCGCCCGGGAACACCTCACCAGCCTCCTGCCCGGCAACGCGGCTTGGCGGCAGGGTGTACCCGCCTGATGATGGCCCGGCGGCTCCGGGCCGAAACCGGGTACAGCCACAGGCTGTGCCGGTCGCGGGAAGCCAAAGCTCCCAAATCAAATCGCGCAAGGCGCAAGGAGGAACACCCCATGAAAAAGCAGGCTATCGAGAAGATGTACACCGAAAAGGTCGCCGAGCTCCTGAATCAGGGCTGGCACATCAACACCACCACCATGCCCGGGCATCAGGGCGAAGTCGCGCACATCGACCTGACCGACGGCTCGGAAATCCGCCGGGCCCTCCTGTACCGGGAGATGGTCTGGGGCCGCGAGCCCGGGGATTTCCACGGCGACCGGGTGGTCGTCATGGTCGGCAGGAACACCGACCGGCTGTGGCCCAGCTGGGACAGCACAGTCTGGAACAACCACCTCGAGGTTATCTCCGAAATCGAGTTCGCGATGGTGCAGGACATCGACCGCTACCACCCGGACGGCTGGTTTGTGCCCATGGAGGAAGCGGGCGAAATCCAGCGGCTCCGAAATGCCCGGCGGCGGGCCCGGCGGGAACAAAACCGGCGGGTGTGCGGCGACGCTTACAAATCGGTCGCCCTCCGGTGGCTGAAGCGGACACAGCGAGGATTCAAATCCGCGAAGGTCACCGACATCACGAAGATCACCCGGGTGAACAGGATGCACTTTGACGAAGTCACCCCGGAGCTCCAGTACTACGAAATCGAAGCCAAGGGCAAGACGTACACCCTGTGCCCGCCTCGCAAGAGGTAAGGCTTTCCAATCCTCGCCCGCCTGACGATGGCCCGGCGGCCCCGGGCCGAAACCGCACAGCTGCTGAATCGGCTGGGCGGTCGCGGGAAGCCAGCGGTACAGCCGCACACCTGAAGCTTCCAAATCTGACAGGGCACAGCCCGGAAAGGAACACACCATGATGACATTGCAGGGAGCCATAGCCTACGGAAAGCACATCGGAGTTCGCTGGTACATCCGGAATGACCGCGGGTGTATCGTCGGCGGAACCAAGACCCGGGAACAGGCTGAAGCCATGAAGCGGCGCTTCGAAATAGAAGACCGCCGGAATCCCTTCACCCGCGGAACGACGCGCTTCGTAATCGAAGCGGTCGAGGACTGAAAGGAGGAACACCCAGTGAAGAACACTGAATTCGACCTGCCCGCCTTCCTGCTGGACAAGCTGTACGACCCGGAGGAAATCGCCTCCGGGTGGACACTGGCCGAAGCCATCAACCTCGCGGAGGACATCCGCAAATACGACGGCGAGGACTGCGACCCGCAGGAAATCTACGAAATCATGCTGGAGTTCGCCCGGCAGGATGCCGAGGACGCACAGCTCTGAAATAAAGATGCGCCCTGGCACACATACCCGTTGACTTTACCGGGCGGCAGAGCGAACATCACGACGCCGCCCGGGAAACCGGCTGCGGCCACCGGCACAGGCCGGTGACACACAGCTTCTGAATCGAAAAGGAGGTACACCCCATGCCCGGAATCACCTACACCATTCGCTTCCACCGCCGCGACCGCCGCGGTTGCATTCCCGAGGAACAGGAGTACATCGTCTTGGCGGACGCTTGGGAATCCTTCAGGCTGTTCGCCGAGCCCGACAGCGTCGAAATGTACACGCGCATTGAACTGGTCGCTATCGACTGGGAAGCCCGCGACGAATACCCGGTTGCCAGCATGGACTTCGCGGAGCCGTACAGCTACTGAATCGCCCGCCTGATGATGGTCCGGCGGCACCGGGCCGAAACCGCACAGCTCCTGAATAGGCTGGGCGGTCGCGGGAAGCCAGCGGCAATGCCGCGCCCACGAGAGCTTCCAAATACACACGCAGGAGGTAAACCACATGTGCATCATTTGTGCTTCGAGAATCAACGTCCGCCAGCCTGGCGAGGCCGCCATCCGCAGGATGTTCGCCAACAATCCCCACGGGGCCGGGTACATGTTCGCCCGCAACGGCAAGGTCCACATCCACAAGGGATACATGGACGTCGAGAGCTTTCTCGCCGACATTCGGGCCGAACGCTTTACCGCGAAGGACCCGGTGGTGTACCACTTCAGAATCAGCACGCAGGCAGGCGTCAACCCTCAGATGACGCATCCCTTCCCGCTCTCGAATCGGCGGGCGCACATGAAGGCGCTGGACGTCGACTGCCAGTGCGGCATCGCGCACAACGGCATCATCCGCCTGACCACCGACCCGACGAACCGGGAGTACAGCGACACGGCCATCTTCATCACCGACTACCTTGCACGCATTATCCGCACTCCCGCCGACCTTCGAAATCGAGATACGCTCAGCCTGATACAGGCACTGGCGGGTTCGAAGCTTGCCATTATGGATGCCAGCGGCTACATCGCCACGGTGGGCGACTTCATCAGCGACCACCGGCTGCTCTACAGCAACGGGAGCTTCATGGCCTGAGCCATGGCTCCCGGCTCCTGAATACACACCCGCCTGATGAGACTGACGGCACAGTCGAAACCCGGTGCGCCGGGTCGCGGGAGCCACACGCTTCTGAATCAAAACGAGCGATACACAAGGAGGAACGCAGTATGTTCGCAGTAGCATGGAAGGAGACACTTTCAAACGGCAGCCAGCCCATCCGCATGAAGCAGTTCAGGACGGAGGATGCCCGGGCGGACTTTATTGACACACTGAGGGACAACGGCGTGAGCTTTCAAATCACCAGCATGAACAGCGCCGGTGATCCAGAGCTTCAGGATTTCAGGAAGGGCATGCGCGTAAAGATACACATTTCCATTCACCGCAGCCTGTGCGGTCAGGAGGGCACCGTGCTCAGAACCGTCAGGCGCTCCGGAATGGTTCTGGTCATGCTCGACAGCGGCACAGACTACTACGCATGGCCATGGAACCTGAAACTGCTTTAGACACGGTCAGACAATGCCACACAATACCCTGCGCCGGGACACAGACATCGCCGCCTGCGGGCGGCTTTTCTCGTCTTCCGGAGTTCGCCCGACGTTGGCCCGTGTCGGGCTTTGGAATCGCCTGCGGGGATTTCCCCGGGCAGGGCAGACAAGGCGGCACGTGGGGCAAATGTCGCGGCGACACGGGCAAGAGAAAAGCGGCCAGCCTTGTGGGCTGAGCCGCTTCTGAATCTGCCGGGCTTCACCGCATCACGATGAAGCCACGAGAGGTCGTCGTGCCGTCCGGATTCCTGCGGAACTGTATAAGCAGGTGGCCGTCGGCGGTTTCGTACAGGGCCTGAAAGGAATCGGGCCAAAGCTGTGTAATGCCCGGGCATCTGCTCATGGCATCCAGCCGGTAGGGCTCGAAATCCGCCCCGGGCTTTTCTTCACTCCACTGCTCGAAAATCTCCGTCAGGATGGGCATATCCTGTTCACGGACGATGTCCATTGCCTCCGTCCCCGGCAGCTCTTTCAAATGCGATGCCCCTTTCTCCAGGCGGAACATCGCCCACCAGCTGACCGGCAGCGGGTTTTTCATGAATGCCTTCAGCGCCTCTGCTGTGCCACAGGCATCGCACACATAAATGCCGTCGGCTTCCCTGCTCAGCGCATTGGTGTAGATCGGCTCCTTCATGGTGTCCCGCCCGCAACGCGGGCAGGGCATCCATTCTCCGGCCTGTTGCTGGGCTTTCAAATCGGCGAGGGCTCTCTCGATGCGCTCATTCATTGGAAGCCACCTCCTTCTCAGGGTCGGCCTCTGTGGTCGCAGGGGTGATGGTCTCGGCAACCGTCTGCGTGGCGGTTCGCTCGGCTTCCCGGCGCTCCCGGCGAATGGCGCTGTACTTATCCTTGTGGTTCTGCATCTTCGAGCCGTTGGAGAATGCGCAGTAGCCGTGGAGGTGCTTCAGCAGGATGTTCCGCTGCTCCTTCATCTCCGGGCCCTTGTAGCCCATGCGCTGCAGCCAGATGTGCGCCGTGTACTTCTCGGCTTCCTCCTCGGGCTGGATGAGCTCGGGGAATACCCGCGTCGCCGCCCGCGCTGCCAGCAGGATGCGGCCCTGCAGCCCGGCGAAGGTCGTCCACTTGGTGGGCTCGGTCTCGTAGAAGGGGAAGGTCAGGCTGAACTGTCCGTCTCTGAAATCGAAACCCTTCAGCCCCAGCTCCCTGTGGCTGTCCAGCAGCGCTGTGAAATCCCCGGGCGTGGCGGGCAGCGCCTCCTGCAGAGCTTCGATCAGCTCCAGCGGAATGGCGATGGTCTGTCCGCCGGTCATCAGGTTCAGAATGTACTGACGGGAGAAGAGGGTGTAGGTCAGGTTCTGCAGCTGCTCCACCGTGATGTCCGGCGCGGGAATCGTGATGGTCTGCTCGTCGATGTTGCCCAGCATGGAAGTGGGCGCTTCAGAATCGGTGTCGCTGTCCGCGCCATCGGTGGTGTCGGCAGCAGGTTCCCCGACAGGCTCTCCAGCGGGCTGCTCGACCGGCGCTTCCTCTTCAGCGGGCGCGTCTGCGCTCTCGGCCTGCGCCGCCAGCGCGTCCTCGGTGATGTAGCCGTTGCGCAGCAGGAAACCCATCAGCGGAGTGAAATCGTCGCCGACAATGTTGCCGTCGCGGTCGACTGTGAAATCGCCGACCTCGTAGGCGTAGGTGGGCGTCCGCAGGTAGCGGGCCTCGGTGTGCAGTTCCTCGGCGATGGCCTTGGCCAGAGCCTTGCGGTCAGTGGTGTTCGTCTGAATCGTCATGGTGCTTGCCTCCTTCGTGTGCGCGGTCTGGAATTTGCCGCCGCCATGCGGCCCCGCGCTCCAGGGTAGCGCCATATTCCCTCTTTCCAGGCCATAAGTCAACGGGTCATGTGCCCTCCGGCATGATAACTCTTTGAGTCGTTTCACACTTCCCACGGCATAGACTGATTCCAGAAATGGCCCAGGGTCGATACGCGGGTGTAATCCACATCCCGCAGCCCCAGTGTGCTGATGATGCCGTTTGGCGTCAGGTCATAATGCTTGCGAATCCACTTCACCAGATTCGGCCTTGGCACCTTGCCGGTTCCAAATGTCTTCACACTGACGGACACCGGCTCCTCCACGCCAATGGCGTAGGCGAGTTGTACCTCGCACTTCGCGGCGTAGTTGTGCCGCAGGATGTCCTTCGCAATCTTCCGGGCCATGTACGCGCCGGAGCGGTCGAGCTTGGTGGGATCTTTCCCGCTGAAAGCGCCGCCGCCATGCCGCGCCGCGCCGCCGTAGGTGTCGCACATCAGCTTCCTGCCGGTGACGCCGGTGTCGGCGAAGGAGCCGCCGGTGACGAATCGACCGGTGGGGTTTACCAGCACACGGAAGTCCTTGTTCAGGCTGTGCGCGTCGGCTACCTTCAGCATGATGTTCCTGCAAAGGTGGTACACGTCCTGCGGGTCAACGTCCTCGCCGTGCTGTGCGCTGATGAGGAATGTGTCGATGCGCTTTTTCCGGTAGTCGTAGGTGACCTGGGCCTTCGCGTCTTTCCCCAGTGCGGTGTGCCGGGCCAGATCCAGGCGCTCGATGGCGTCGGTGGCCAGCACGAAGGGCATCGGCAGCATCTGGTACGTCTCGTTGGTGGCGTACCCGAACACGCTGCCCTGGTCGCCTGCGCCCTTCTTGTCCACACCCAGGGCGATGTCCTCGGACTGCCGGGTGATGAAGGTCTGCAAATCGAAATCATCATAGATGACAGGCTCGGTGAACATCAGCACACTGCGAACCAGCCGCCGGATATCCGGCTCGTGCTTCGAGGTAATCTCCCCGGCGACGACCACATGATTTTCCTTGATGAGGGCTTCCACTGCCACGCGGCTGTTCCTGTCATGCTTCAGGCAATCCATCACGATGGCGTCTGAAATCTGGTCGCAAATCTTGTCCGGGTGTCCGGCGGACACCTGCTCAGAGGTGAACAGCATGTGCATCGCTCCTTTTCGCCCATAAAAAATGCCCTCGCGGATCTGTACCCGCGAAGGCTATATCTATTTCAACATTTTAATAGTAGCACATGTTTCTCATGCACACAAGTGCTTTTATGTGCTTTTTTGTGCTGTCTTTTTCCTTGCATGCACGGCAGGTATACCGATTTCCGGGCTTATAGACCCACGAATACACAGGGCCCCCGCAAATGTGGCATGGCGGATAGTAGACGTTTTTCCCGTGGCTGTCTCTCTTCATGGGGATACTATCACGCTGTGCTTCAATGTAGCTCATGCACCCGGCCCCCGTTCTGAAATAAGTTTCTCCACCACATCCACAGCGCGGTCATGTTTCGTCAACAACCAGCGTCGAGTGTAGTGTAAATCGGCCCCGATTTGTGCCCAGGTCTGGAAACACAGGTACCTCTTTTCCAGTATAAGCCTGTAGCTTTCATTGCGTACCTGACTAATGACGCTGGCAATCTCGGCTTTCAAATCCACCAGTCTGTCGATTTCCTGGTTCAGTTCTTCCTCGGCCTGCATCAGCCGGACAATGGTGTCCTGCATGGAGGTGACGTTCCGCGTGTGGGAAACCACCTCGCCCCCATAGGCAACGGTCACCCGCTGTGTCAGCGATCTCAATGACTCGATCTGTTGGAGCTTGCTGTTGATACGCTGGTCAAGCCTGTACGCCTGACCGAGATATTCCTTTGCCGTCATGATCATACCTCCAATTGTGCCTTTACCGCGTTGATCAGCGCGGCCTGTGTTTTGTCCTTCCGCTCAAGCGCGTCCATGATCTGTTCGTCAATGGTGTCCTCTGTGATGATGTGATGAATGATTACCGTGCTGGCCTGCTGGCCCTGTCGCCACAGGCGGGCGTTGGTCTGTTGATACAGTTCCAGGCTCCACGTCAGGCCGAACCACACCAGCCTGCTGCCACCTGCTTGAAGATTTAGCCCATGCCCGGCAGACGCGGGATGAATGGCGGCAACGGGAATCCGTCCGGCATTCCAATCGTCAATGTCTTTGTTCGACCGGAGGAGGCGCACCCCGGGGAAGCGCTTTTGAATCCGCTCAATGTCATGTTGGTACCAGTAAGCCACCAGCACAGGATTGCCACCCGAGAACTCGATGATATCCTCCAGGGCGTCCAGCTTTATATCATGTACATGAACAACGCCACCGGCTTCTGAATACACCGCGCCGTTTGCCATTTGGGTCAGCTTTCCACAGAGGGCGGCGGCGTTCTTCGCGTCTATGATGTCATCGCCAAGCCACACCACCAGATCCTTTTTAAGTTCGTCGTACTGCTCCCGCTCGAAGGCATCCATGTAAACGGGCACTCTGTTGATGACACACTCCGGCATCTTCAGGTAATCCACGCTCTTCATGCTGACGGTGATATCTCCGATGCGCCTGTAGATCTCTGGCTCCGCGCCGGGCTTGGGCTTCCACGAGTACACGCGGTCAGGGCCGCATTTGTCAGGGAGAAAGAAATCTTGCCGGTACTGCGTGATGAATCGCCCCAGTCGCTTGCCCATGTCCAGCAGCTTATACTCTGCAAACAGATCCATGAGTCCATTGCTGCTGGGCGTACCGGTCAGCCCGACGACCCGCTTCACAAAGGGCCGGACTTTCATCAGGCTTTTGAATCGCTTGGCCTGCCAGCTTTTGAAGGAAGACAGTTCGTCGATCACCAGCATGTCGAAGTCAAATGGGAAACCACTTTTCTCAATCAGCCACTGGACGTTCTCACGGTTGATAATGTAGATGTCGGCATCCTTCCTGAGCGCCGCCACGCGCTGCTGTGCTGTGCCCGTGATGACCGACCACGTCATGCCGCGCAGGTGATCCCACTTCTGAATCTCGTTCGGCCATGTGTTGTTGGCCACCCGCAGCGGTGCAACGATCAGCGGCTTTTTAATCGCAAAGTCGTGATACATCAGCTGTTCAATGGCGGTCAGCGTAATCACAGTCTTGCCTACCCAAGCCCATATCCAGCAGCAGGGCTGCTTCCGCATTCTTCAGAATGTGGTTCACGGCAAAGGTCTGATAGTCGTGGGGTATGAACTTCATCGGGCGTCACCTCCTTCAATCGCGTCCAGAATCATGGGAATGGCGGCTGGCTCATCCAGCACATACACCTGAAAACCAAGCTGCCTGAGCAGTGTGTGTCGCGCCAGCTGCAGGGGTCTTGGAACCTTGCCCGGCGCTTTCACTTCCACAAAGCCGACGCGCCCGCAAGGTATCAACGCCATCCGGTCGGGCATCCCCGCGTAAGCCGGGCACACCAGCTTTGGGCAGATACCGCCTCGGCCTTTCACGGCCTTAACCAGTTTCTGTTCAATCTCTTTCTCTCTCATGCGCCGGTCAGAATGACTTTTGTCCCTTCTGTCCGACTTGCTGTCATGGGACATATGCATTAGATACCTCCATTTCTCAGGCTTTCTCGGACTTTTGTCACATTGTCCCTTTTGTCCCGGTGTCCGTGTATATGAATCCCCATAGGAGTTTTGTCAGAATAAGTAAGTAATACTTTTTTGGGTCTCTATATGGGGATGTGACAAAAGGGACAGAAGTCGAAAAGCCCTGTATTTACCGGTGATGTTTTGTCACGCCTATGGGCTTTCGGGCCGGGACAGACCTGTGACAAAAGGACAAAAGACATTCTCGATCAGCGGATTGACGGTGTACTTCGGCAGCGGCGGTCTGCCGAACGTCGCCTGGGGCGTGGGCTGCAGGACGATGTATCCGTAATCGTCAAGGAAGTCAAGCACAGGCTGGATATCCGACACGGTTTTGAATGTGCGGCAATACCTCATGGCTGTGCGCCGGTCAAACTCGGTGAGCTTTCGCTCGGTGATCATCTCCAGAATCCGATTCGCCTGAAGGATCATGGGCTTTTCCGGCAACGCGTCATACGCAGCCATCGCGTGGTTCAGAAAATACCGTCCCAGACGAATAGCGTTGGACATGGTGGCAGCGTCCACGATGAGAGGGTCGGGCTCATCCAGAAAGTCATCTTCCCGTAATACGGACGCCCGGCACAGCAGGCCCGCGATCCGCAGTATGTTGCCTACGAGCTTTCCCGCCCAATCCGCAATCTCGCTGTAGTCGGTCACCAGTTTTGGCTCCAGTTCCTCTGCGAAAGCCGACAACAGCATCCCTGCCTCCGGCGATAGCGTTATGATCTCCGGCTCCCGTGAATACTCGTCTTCCAGTAGGTCGACAATCTTTCGATCATAGCGCTGATACAGTTCCTCCGGCACGGTCGCGCTGTCGAACCGCCTGCCGCCCACCTGCGACACAGGCATGCAGTAAAGGAAACGCGCCGTCAGGCCGCGCCCGCGAAACGTCTTGTTCCCCAGCACTGCTGAGACCACATTGGGCTGCGCCATCAGCAGCACCGTGAGCGCCGGATTGGTGATGCTCTCGCTCTCCCTGCCGATACGGTCGACGCGGATCGGGTCGCCGGAGTAGCCCTTCAGCATAACGTCGATGTTGACGGTCTTGGTGTAGATACCCGCGAGGGTATCGAATATGCCGCCCTCGCTGGAGATCAGCGCGGCGCGGCCATCGTTGGCGGAGATGACCGACACCAGCTTTTCGGTGGTGATGTCATCTACATACAGCTGCAGCGGTCGCTGTTCCACATAACCGGCGATCTCCCGCGCGATTTGCTCCATCTCGTCAATCTCGGCGTTGCCCTTGGCCACCTTGTCCTCGATGGCTTTCTGCCGCTTTTCCAGGACACGCTTGCGCATCTTGCTGCTTTCCACAGCAGCGGCATTGCGCTGGTTGTACTCCGCTTCGAAGGTGTTCAGGGGACGAAGCATCATGTGCTGCACTGCGGACTTGCGTTCGGAGGGCATGGCGATGATCAGCGAATAGGTGTTCAGCGGTTCCAGCCAGTCGCTTTTACCCTGGATCAGGTATTTCCCCTGAAGGCACACCGACAGGATGGACAGCGCCACCGCGCCTGCCATGTCCACCGGTGTCTGAGTGCTCTCCGCGACGGCGTTCACATAGTCCGCAATGTCGTCGGGCAGCGCGTCGGTCGGGAACTGAGCCATCGTGAAACGACTGAACGGGATCGGTTCCTCCCATTGCGATGGTATGCCCGCGCCATACTGCTGGGGCGGGATGTAGTCCGGCGATTCCGCGATCTTCTTATAGAAGCGCTGTGCGCTGCGCCAGATCTTGTCAAGCTCCTCATCGTCCAGGGGCGGCATACAGGTCGTCGCCCGTTCCATGAAAGCCTTGTGCGCTTCAACGGTATCTCCAAGTCGTTTCAGAACCCGACCGGCAAAGCGCGACATGGTGGCGTTTCGGCTTCCCTCCGGGATAACGCCGTCCGCCCAGCTTTCATCGCTCAGCCTGGCGACCAGTGTGTCGATGGTTGTCGGGCCATCGTGCCACACGGGTGTATCGGTTTCAGATCCATAGATGAAGCGGGCGGCGTCCAGCGCGTTGTCATCGAAAAAGGGAAACATCTTCTGAATCTCTTTCTTCAGCGCGGCATACTGATCCGCGTCCGTGACCGGCTCGATCTGAAAGTACACATGGAACTTCGGGCGCGGTCTGCGGGCGTGTTTCACCTTCATGTGGTGGCGGCTGAACGCGATGGCGTAGGCGATATCCGGCAGCATCTCATCCAGCTTTTCAGGTGTGATCCATTCGTCAGGATTTTGGCTGTGATCATTGTCGCAATCCATCACAACGACATTCGAGCGGAGGAAATTGTCGGTATTCCTGTATCCACCCCGATATTCAGCGCACACATGATCGGTATGAACAGCCGCCTGAAGCTCTTCAGCGCTGGTGATCTCCACGCGGTGGGGATAGAGACAGTTCTTCTCATCGCCGACGATATCAGCTGTCTGCATGATCAGTTTCATTTTCAGGACTCCTTTCTGTCAGTGTGAGGCGCGTATTTGCCTCCGATCTATTACGGACAGCCGTGAGCTCGTTTTTCCGGTTTTCGCACGAAAAATATTGTTTCTATTTATATGTGTGAGCGCATGGGTGTTTAGCGTATGACCGGAAATGTACACCGCCGACTGTCCGGTAGAAGACGAGGGCGATGGGAGGCGACATCAAAAAAGTTTCATGAAAACCGGAAAAAGGGAATGCCAACTGTCCGTAAGGGGGCAGAAGGGCACGGAGCCCTTCGGAAAGAGAGGTGCTGCAGATGCAGGATGCGATGCGAAAAGAAAAGCCTGCCCAGAACGAGCAGGCGACGGACGAGGAACTGTTCGAGGTGCTAATCGCCATCAGTGTGGTGGCAAAGCAGTTGGCAAGACGAGTGATGATGAAGGGAGACAATCATGAGCAAAATGAGCGAACTGGCCACCACGCTGGATGATCTCACCGAGGTCGGGCATAGGCTTGTGGCCTGTGGCGAAGACCTAATCCGGGTGGCTACCCGCGTGAAGGACTGCTTCACCGATGACAGTGCGGAAGTGCAGCCCCAGGAATCTGCGAGGGCACAGGAGCCTGCGCCGGAACAGCCCGCGCCGAAGACGTACACGAAGGAAGAAGTCAGGGCGATGCTGGCCAGCTTGTCGCAGTCCGGTTTCCGCGCCGAGGCAAAAGCCCTGGTGAAGAAGTACAGCAGCGGCGGGAGCCTGACGGACATCGACCCGGCGGACTACCCGGAACTGGTGAAGGAGGCGGAGCAGTACCATGCCTGATCACGCGCTGCTATCCGCTTCATCCAGCCATCGATGGCTGGCTTGTCCACCCAGCGCAAGGCTGTGCGCCGCGAAATCCGACAAGGGTTCTGACTACGCGCGGCAAGGCACCGAGGCGCACACGCTTGCGGCCTTCAAGGTGATGAAAGCGCTGGGGCATCAAACCTATGATCCCAGCGGCGAGCTGCAGTATTTTGACGCTGAAATGGAAGATTGCACGGATGCTTACCGGGATTTCGTGCTGGAACAGCTGGCCGAGGCACGTAAGCACTGCGACGATCCCATCGTGCTGCTTGAACAGCGGTTGGATTTTTCCCGCTGGGTACCCGAAGGGTACGGCACTGGGGATGCCTGCATCGTGGCCGATGATGTCCTGCATGTGGTGGATATGAAATACGGGGTGGGTATCCTCGTGAATTCTGAAATGAACCCGCAAACCATGTGTTACGCCCTGGGGCTGCTGGAATGCTTCGACGGCATCTACGACATCTCCACCGTGCGCATGAGCATCTTCCAGCCAAGGCGTGGCAATATCTCTACCTTTGAAATGTCTAAGGCCGACCTGTTGGAATGGGCGGACACCGTGCTCGCGCCGACCGCGAAACTGGCATTCAAGGGCGAGGGCGAATTCCACGCTGGGGAACACTGTCAGTTCTGCGCCGTCAGAGCGACCTGCCGCAAGCGAGCCGAGTACAACCTTGAGATGGCACGATATGACTTCGAGGTGCCTGCGGAGCTCACGGACGATGAGGTTGCCGCCATCCTTCCGAGGATTGACGAGCTCATTGCGTGGGGTGGCGATGTGAAAGAACACGCGCTGCGTCAGGCCGTCTCCGGCGTACATTATCCCGGCTTCAAGGTCGTGGCCGGTCGGTCGGTTACCCGGTACACCGACGATGAAGCAGTCGCCGCGGCTGTGAAAGCCGCTGGCGAAGACCCCTACGAGCGCAAACTGCTGGGAATCACGGCCATGAAAGCCATGCTCGGCAAGAAGCGCTTCGACGATCTCCTTGGCGGTCTGACCTATAAGCCACCAGGGAAGCCAACCTTAGTCCCTGAGTCGGACAAGCGTCCGGCATTAGAAACTGCGAAAAATGATTTTGAGGAGGATACGAATCATGAGTAAGTATGTCAATCCGTGCAAGGTTATCACTGGCCCGAACACCCGCTGGTCTTATGCGAATGTGTGGGAGGCCAAGTCCATCAACGGCGGCGCGCCGAAGTATTCCGTGTCGTTGATCATCCCCAAGACAGACACCGTTACCATCGAGAAGATCAAGCGGGCCATCGAAGCCGCGTACCACGAGGGCGAGGGCAAGCTGAAGGGGAACAGCAAGTTCCTACCCGCGCTGGAAGACCTGAAATTGCCGTTGAGGGATGGCGACCGCGAACGCAAGGGCGATCCCAACTACGCTGGGTGCATGTTCATCAACGCCAATTCCAGCGCCGCACCGGGCATCGTGGACATTGATCGCCAGCCCATATTGGAGCGCTCCGAGGTGTACTCCGGCGTGTATGGCCGCGCCAGCGTCACGATGTACGCCTTCAATAGCAACGGCAACCGTGGCATCGCCTGCGGGTTAAACAATTTGCAGAAAATCCGCGACGGCGAGCCGCTGGGTAGCCGCAGTCGCGCGGAGGACGATTTCGACACCGACGACGATGACGATTTCCTGTCCTGACATAAAATGTGGGCGGCAGAGTTCAGCGCTCTGCCGCCCAAACGGTATATCATGTCTCCGGCATCGGTCATGTCGGTGCCGTTTTTTCAGGAGGGCACATGGAAAAGATACAGTATTTGTCTATCGACCTGGAAACCCGGTCAGGTACCGACCTGACGAAGAGCGGCGTGTATCGCTATGTCGAGGACGCTGATTTTGATATTTTGTTGTTCGGGTATTCCATCAATGGCGACGACGTCTCCGTGGTTGACGTAGCCAGCGGCGAGCAGATCCCAGAGGAAATCCTGCTGGCCATTGTGGATGAGGGTGTTGTAAAATGGGCATACAACGCCGCATTCGAGCGTGTTTGTCTTTCCGCGTGGCTGCGCCGGAATCGCCCTGACCTGTTCACCAGCTACAGCATTCCGGAGGATAGTGTTGGCAACTATCTGAACCCTGTATCATGGCGATGCTCTATGATCTGGGCGGCGTACATCGGTCTGCCCCTGTCGCTGGAGGGCGTCGGCTCTGTACTGAAGCTACAGAACCAGAAGATGAGCGAGGGCAAGGCGCTGATCAAATTCTTCTCTGTGCCCTGCAAACCCACAAAGGCCAACGGGGGAAGGATATGGAATCGCCCAGAACACGCGCCGGATAAATGGGCAACCTTCAAAGCATACAACAAGAGGGATGTAGAAGTGGAGATGGCCATTCAGAAAAAACTGGCCAGGTACCCAGTGCCGGATTCCATATGGGCCGAGTATCATTTATCTGAGGAAATCAACGACAGGGGCATCGCTCTGGACAGGGAAATGGTGGAACAGGCAATCGCGCTGGACGCACAGTCCCGCGATGAGCTCTCCGGTGAAATGCAGCAGCTGACCCAGATGGAGAATCCCAATTCCGTGGCACAGATGAAGCAGTGGCTGATTGAGCATGGGGTAGAAGTGGAATCGTTGGACAAAAAGGCTGTGCGAGAGTTGCTGAAGACTGCGCCGCCGGAACTGGCCAAGGCGCTGGAGCTCCGTCAGCAGCTTGCCCGGTCGAGCGTGAAAAAGTACATCGCCATGCAAAACTGCGTGTGTGCGGACGGACGCTGCCGTGGGATGTTTCAGTTTTACGGCGCGAATCGCTCCGGGCGCTGGGCAGGCAGGCTGATACAGCTTCAGAATTTGCCCCAGAACCACATTCCCGATCTGGCTGCTTCCCGCGATCTGGTGAAGGCGGGAGATTATGAAATGCTGCGTCTGCTGTATGAGGATGTGTCCGACACGCTCAGTCAGCTGATCCGGACGGCGTTCGTGCCGAAACCGGGGTTCAAGTTTATCGTCAGCGACTTTTCTGCGATAGAAGCGAGGGTACTTTCGCACCTGGCCGGGGAGACATGGCGCACGGAGGTCTTCCGTAACAACGGCGATATCTACTGCGCGAGTGCATCCGCCATGTTCCATGTGCCCGTGGAAAAGCATGGTATTAACGGCCACTTGCGGCAGCGTGGCAAAGTCGCGGAGTTGGCGTTGGGTTACGGCGGCGGCATCGGCGCGTTGCGGGCGATGAGCGCTTTGGAGATGGGATTGAAGGAAGAGGAGCTTCAGCCGCTGGTCACCGCGTGGCGCGAATCCAACCCCAACATCGTGTCCTTCTGGTGGGCTGTGGATGAGGCGGTGAAGACTGCTATCCGAGGGAAGACGGAAACGGAAACCCACGGCATTCGTTTCACTTGCCAGAGTGCAATGTTGTTCATAACACTGCCATCTGGCCGGAGGCTGGCATATGTGAAGCCGAAGATCGACGTGAATCGGTTCGGAGGCGAGTCCGTAACCTATGAGGGCGTCGGCGCTACCAAGAAGTGGGAGCGCATCGAAAGCTACGGCCCGAAGTTCGTGGAGAACATCGTACAGGCCGTTTCTCGTGATATCCTCTGCTACGCCATGCGGACGCTGTCCCATTGCTTCATCTGCGGGCACATCCACGACGAATTGATCATCGAGGCCAGCATGGGCGTTGACCTGAGAGCGGTGTGCGAACAGATGGGCCGAGTGCCGCCATGGTTGCCGGGAGCCGTGCTGCGGGCGGATGGATATGAGACGGAGTGGTACAGAAAAGATTGAATATACAGAGAAGGCTCTATCCGGTTAAGGATAGAGCCTATGGCAACAAGTTTGATTATGGGCTACACAGGCAAGCCTGTACGGCTCCGAAGTTCATCGAGAGCCTCACCCTCCCAATCCTGTCACCAGTATTATAAACTATGCAAATACCATTGTCAACATTCGTGAGCACTTCGTGAAAATTTTTTACGGTATCTTTTTTAGACCAAATTTAGGCTGATTCCCCATTCCACCATCATATGCCTGCCTCATCACACACCGCTGGAAAGCAGCATGCTTTGCCGTTATACCTGCGCATTTTCGAGCATATGTATTAGGAATGAAATCGGCTAACTGTAGTCCTGAGAGATTGTTAGTCTTGTCCTCAAAACAGATATCGCCGATGTGCGTCTGAAAGAAATGAGGCGTATAATACATCGTCCCTAAGGCTTCCAATTCGTAGAATCTTTGTCGTAGTGGCTGATTGCCAGGTTCCTGTAGAGACTCATAGCATATATCGCCCTTCCCTTGCACATGCTGGAGAAAATGACAATAGTTTTCAAGCAGCATTTGCAGAGCAATTGTTAGCTGGGCATTTGTTTCTCCAGGGTAATTTGAAACAAGCGCTGTCTTGTCCAGACACACACCCAAGGTGGTAATGTTATGCTTCTTTATAATATTAGACAGGCCAGCATACAATTCCATGATCTTTTGATTTGCTCTAAAGATGTTATAGCATGAATTCCGAGCTCGTCCTGTCTTATGAGCTTCACTGATTTCTTTTTCATGGAGGATATAACTCGTTGCTGCTGAATCACCCGCCCAAAGACGAGATTTGAGCACACCGATGTCGTTTTCTACGTCCGCATGCGCGTTTTTATCTATAATGACCCCCGCAACAGCAAAATAATGATCGCCATTCGGTGTAAAAGTTTCGCTCTCATCGAGATACAGAACATAGTGAGACACGATCTATCCTCCCGTACATTTGACAGATTATCAACCATTCAGTCGGTCTTCACTCTACCTTTATTCTACCATTACCGATGTGTCTATGCAAGGATATATGTGTTATATACATAGATGGGAAAAAGGCGTCCACCATGTTGATGAACGCCATCTGACCTTATCATGAGTTTGCTTTCCCATGGAATTCCCGATACAGCATGTCCGCCAATGCGGTCTGCACCGCATGGTACTTCTTTGCGTCCTGAAATAGCTGCAGGTAGGCTTCCTGATTCTGTGTGAACGCTTCCATTGCCGTATCATCAAAGATTCCGGGGAATACACTCCTATGATACACCTGTGGGTCGTCCGTCTGGGTTGCTCGGTGCACCCCCTCATCTTTTCTCATGCGGTTGTACAGATCCTCCACCATGACGCGGTCAGCCTCGGTGAATTCACCCATGAACTCCTCGTTGATCCGCTGGATGATCTCATCAAGAGAACTGGTCTTTTCCTTCTTGGCACCGGCCTTCTTGGGGTTAGTCGGCTTCCATGAACCGGATTCATCTTCCAGTTCAATCGCGCCTTCAAAAGTCTTCGCAAGCTGGTAGTATTCCAGCTTGACCCTGTTGTCCAGGTTGAATTCCATGGACGGATCACCTGGCAGCAGTTTCGCCAGGTAGGAGCAGAAGATGTACTCCTGATGCAATTCCCTGTCAAACATGCGCGTAATCTGGCTGATGTAGTTATACCACTTCACCAGATTGCGCACTTCGCGCCGGAACTGATAGCGCTGTTCCTGATCCAGATCGTTGTATCTTTGGGCGACTGGCAATAGAGCGTTGGAGATCATAGCCTGCGTGGAGTTGGATGCCCGCGCATCCTCATCAATGTAAATGCTGGTAACCTTGCTAATATCCTCCTGCGTGTATACGCCAAAGTCATGTAGAATGCGCTGCGTTGTATAGATCAGGTCGAAATTGATTTCCTCGTCCAAACTGGTCTCACGGTAGAACTGCTGGAAAGCATCCCGGATGCGCTCAATCGGATTGACAAAATCCAGCACATAGGTATCTTCCTTGCCGGGACAGGTGCGGTTCAGGCGGCTGAGGGTCTGCACGGCCTTCACATCGCGCAATTCCTTGTCCACAATCATGGTGTGCAACAGTGGCTCGTCAAAACCCGTCTGGTACTTCTCGGCAACAATCAGCACGTCACCCTCATCATGGAACACGGCCTTTGTCTGGCTTTCACGCACAGGATTGCCGTTGCTGTCCACATTCATGCTGCTCTCGGTATACTCCGGACTGTCCGGCACATCAGGATCTTTCAGTGCACCACTGAAGGCAATCATAATCTCCACATCATCATAGCCATTATCGCGCAGGTATTTCTTGATGGTATGATAATAGCGCACTGCTGCCAACCGGGACGCGGTGACCACCATCATCTTGCCCTTGCCGCCGATCTTCTTCTTGGTGATGTCGCGGAAGGTTTCGACAATGATCGCGGCCTTTTGCTCCAGATTGTGAGGATGCAATTCTTCATACCGCTTAATGGTCTTAATCGCTTTGGATGTCGGCACCTCCGGGTTCTCCGGCGTGTTGCTGGCGATCTGGTAGCACATCTTGTAGGTCACATAGTTGGCCAGCACGTCCAGAATGAAACCTTCTTCGATAGCCTGCTTCATGGAGTAGATGTGGAAGGGATGGAAAGACCCATCCGGTCTCGGCTCGCCAAATATTTCCAGCGTCTTCCCCTTGGGGGTTGCGGTGAATGCAAAGAAGGATAGATTGCTATGCCGTCCCTGTGACAGCATCTCCTGTACGAAGATGTCCTTCTTGTCGATTTCCTCTTCCAGCTTTGCCTCGTACTCAGCGTATTCCTTCAGGGCATCCTTCACATCTGCCAGGGCTGTCTTCAGCTTCATGGCACTTTGACCGGTTTGGCTGGAGTGTGCTTCATCCACGATAATGGCGAAGCGTTTCCCGGTCATGTCATTGACCTGATCATAAATGACCGGGAATTTCTGCAGCGTTGTCACGATGATGCGCTTACCGTCGTTGATGGCGTTTCGCAAATCCTGTGAGGATTTCTTCTCATCAATCGTCACCACTGTGCCCAACGTGTGATCAAAGCTGGAAACTGTCGCCTGTAACTGCTGATCCAGAACCCGGCGGTCGGTGACGATAATGACGCTGGTAAACACTGGCTCGTTTTCGGCATCGTGCAGGCTGGCCATGCGATAAGCCGTCCATGCGATGGAGTTGGACTTGCCACTGCCCGCGCTGTGCTGAATGAGATAGTTGTGCCCTGCACCATGTTCACGCGCATGCTCCACCAGCTTACGAACCACATCCAGTTGATGATACCGGGGGAATATGACCTTCGTACTGGTTTCGATCCGCTTGGTTCCGTCCGGATTCTTGGTCTTCTTTTCCTCTTTTTGCAGATTGATGAATTTCTGCAGGATGTCCAGCAGTTTGTCCTTCTGCCAGACCTCTTTCCAGAGATAGCTGGTCACGTAATCGCCGTCTTTTGTCGGAGGGTTGCCCGCGCCGCCATCTTTGCCCGCGCCATTGCTGCCCTGATCAAAGGGAAGGAAAGGCGTCTTGTCCCGATCAATGACCGTCGCCACAGCCGCGTTATACAAATCAACGGCGAAGTAGGCCAGGATGCGTCGGTTCATGCCAAAGCAGGGTTCCTTCGGATCACGGGCATACATCCACTGGCGCTTACCATCATCAATGCTCTGGCCGGTCAGCTGATTCTTGAGCTCGATGGCCACCACGGGAATACCATTGATGGCCAGCATCATATCGACGGAGTTGTTGTTTGTCTCCGAATAATGCCACTGGCGGATGCACTGGCAGATATTCTTCTGGTAGTTGGCCACAGCCAGCTCATTCAGCGTGGATTCCGGCTTGAAATAGCACACAGTGAACTGTACGCCACGGTGCTTGAAACCGTGCCGCAGCACCTCGATCAGGCCGACCTGCTGTACCGCGCTGTCAAACGCTTTGAAAAACTGGCGCACAGGATCGATATTGCACATGCGTTCGAAACGCTTCCACGCCATCGGCTGGGACGCCTTCACGAAGTTCGTCAGGGTGACGATGTCCAGCGCCATGCCGCGATAGTCGCGGTTGCGATACCCGGAATCGTCTGCCGGTTGCCAGCCGCCTTCGGGGGAGATGAGGTATTCCTCGATCTTGCTCTCAAAGAGTCTTTCGGACTCGTCCATGGTCAGACCACCTTTCGTTTGCCGGTGACGGCTTCATAGATGAGAGAACGTTTATACATTTCTAAATCATAAAGAAGTGCGTGCTTTTCAGCGATAATTGCATTTATTTCGCCACATTTTCTGTTTAAATAAGCTTCAATCATAGATTGAGTTCTCAGATCGCCAGGTACAGCAATCCAGATTTGGCTTAATTCTTCCTGATTAATTTTGGGCATCTTCACTCTATTTGAGGTTATAGCAGCCACTTGTTCAACAAACGACCATGATAGCATCGCATACATAAGAAAACTGACATTGAGTTCTGTATCAATTGGATACATGTCTGCGCTACAAAGACCGTCGAATGGTGCAATGCATACTTTATTTAGTGTAGGACGTATTTTTGAATAGAGAATCTGTCCTTTGTGGAACAGATGATTGTTACTAATGATTCCAACTTCCTCAACACTTTTGCAGGGTAGTAGAACCCCAGAATCTTTTTCGATATTCTCGGGAGAAACCTGTGGCATTGTCTGGTAATCATCGGGTGAAACGAGATTGGCAGCAACAGAGGCAACCTTCCCAAACTTGAATACCTTCCACCCTGTAGGTATACTTCCTATGACATCAATTCCACTACTTCTATATGATTCTGATTCATTCAGTCCTTTTGTTACAGCTTGAAAAACGATAGATGCCCTCCACTGTTGGTATTCTTCAATGCTGGCATGCACTTCTGCTAAATGGGAGTCTATTCTGGCTACATATTCATCAAGATAGCTGGCTATTGCTTGCTGTTCATCTAATGCCGGCACTGGAACAATGATACGCTTCATTTCTTGCCATCGCGTCGTCCAGAGGTCATCGACGATTCCATGCCCCCACTTATAAAACTCATCAGCAAACGCTACTGTATGGAAAAGCCAATTGTAATACCCTGGATTCATTTTCTTTCGAGGCGTCAGAACAGTATTGATTAAAGAAACCGACCCATCATATGATGAAATCCCACACGAACCACGACGATCTGAGCGGCTGTTAATCGCAAAATCACCAACCTTGACAAGTTTTCTATTATCGCCATCATCAGTTTTAGCGGCACTATCCAATTGTGGAACAATTCCTTTCATTGTAACCGACAACGGAGGATAATCCTTATCGCTTACTTTCTCATTCCGAAGGGAATATAAGGAACCAATTCTGGATAACTTCCAGTCTGATGGTATTTGTCCAATCCATGCCTGACCACTGTCACGCATTCTCATCACCGCCATTCCCAAACAAGGCTTGCAACTTACTCATGAGTAATCGCTCATGTACTTCAACACGTTTTGCCCAAATATCTGTAGGCTCCAAGGTTTTGTACTCATAGAACACTCGAGTAAATGGAATCTCATACCCAACCTTATCCTTACTATGGTCGATCCACGCATCCGGATTATAAGGTTTTACCTCGCGCGCGAAGTAAGTGTCTATATCCTCGTCCAGCGGCACGTTTTCGGTATCGCGCTTGGAACTGTCTGCAACGAACTTTCCGCGCTTCATAACAGGTTTCCCTTCTTCATCCAACATCGGACTTTCAACGGTAATTTTGTTGTAGCCCAGACTGAGGATAGGCATGCGCTTCGCCTTACATACGATTTTTCGCTTGCTCGTTGTCGTCTCCTCGAATGTACCCTCCCGGTATTCACCATACACACGCACAATCAAATCACTGGCCTCTGGCGTAATGTCTACGCGCTTATTGCCGATGGGCTTACGCCGCTGTTCATAGCACTGGCTTGCATCGATCAGTAACACATGTTCCCGATGGCTCAGGGGCTTATCCTTGGTGATGATCCAAACATAGGTCGCAATGCCGGTGTTGTAGAAGCTGTCGTTCGGCAGTTGCACAATGGCATCCAGCCAGTCACTTTCAATGATCGTGCGCCGAATCTCGCTGGGGCCGGAACCTGCATCGCCAGTAAACAGGCTGGAACCATTCTGGATAATGGCCATGCGTCCGTTTTCCTTCAATTTGGCGATGCCGTTCATCAGGAACAGCATTTGACCGTCGCTCTTAGAAGGAAGTCCCGCGCCAAAGCGCCCACCGCTACCGAGCTTGTGCTCTGCCACGACCTTCTTCTCTTCGCGCTTCCAATCGATGCCAAACGGGGGATTGGAAATGACGAAATCGAAGGTCATGCCGCTGAACTTATCGTCTGAAAGCGTATCACCGAACTGCATGTTCTCCGGGTCGCCGCCACGGATGAGCATATCCGCTTTTGCAATACCGAATGTAAATGGATTGATCTCTTGGCCATAGCAGATGAGCTTTGCGGACTTGTCCAGCGCTGACATGCGCTCTTCCATACAAGTAAGCATCTGACTGGTGCCCATGGCCATGTCGTATACTGTATAGAGTTGCCCCTCCTTCGACATGGGCAGACGGTCGGTCAGCAGGTCGCACATCAGATAGATGATGTCCCGGCTGGTGAAGTGAGCGCCGGCCTCTTCGTCGTAAGACTCAGAGAAGCGCTGAACGAGGTTTTCAAAGATATAGCCCATGTCCACGGCGGAGATCTTCTCGGGACGCATATCTGCCTTTTCATCGCAGAAGTCGCTGATCACCTGATACAAAAGCCCGGCGTTGGCCATGCGCTCCAACTGCGTGAAAAAGTCCATGCGGGCAAGGATGTCCATCACATTATCCGAAAAACCGTTCAGGTATGCCTCGAAGTTGACCTTGATATTCTCCGGATCAGCTTTCAGCTTTTCAAAAGTATACTCGCTGGTATTAAAAAACTTATAGCCGGATGCCCTGAGCAAGAATGGCTCTTTGACAACCACCTTCGTCATTTCCAATGCTTTGAACTTGGCCACCACCGCTGCCTGTGTCGGCAGCAGGCAATCGTGGAAGCGCTTAATGACGACCATCGGCAATATCACAAGACCATATTCATGGGGCTTGTATGCGCCGAAGAGACTGTTGGCAACATTCCAGATTACAGCGGCCTTTTCCTGTATGTTGACCCCAACCTGACTAATCTTCTGGGTCGTATCCATATGCTTCGCGCTCCTTCTTTGTCCTGATATGGTCTGAGATTTCGTTGATTGTCCGGGTTAGCTGGTCTATGCGCACACCGGCGCGGTATTTTGTGCCGTCGATTTCTATTTGTTCATGCTGGACATTCAGCAGCATTCTGGCTCGGAACACATCGTAGATGCAGTAGGGCATCCCTTCTATGGCATCCAGAATGCCTCTGATGGCAGTGGTCATTCCAGCAGGAGGCTTGTTGTCGCAGTCCAGGTATTCCTTGATCTGACCGCCATATAGATTAAGGACATCGTCCAGCAAGCCGAATTCAGTCAGAGGTTTAATATTTTCTCCGTCTGCCTGTTCGTCCTGAACGTATTCAGACAGGTCATCCAGCCACTCGCGCAGCAGGTCGATTGTCCATCCGCTTTCCATGCGGCGCAGCAAATCCTGATAGGCATTGTATGCGGCGCGCATCCGAGGCAGCTTTTTCATTCCCGCAATCACTCGGCTGTGCTCGCCTTCCCGGAGATAGCTCTCCGGCACAGTGAGGGAATAGTAGCGGCGATGGATGGAACACCGATTTCCTTCCTTTTTAATAATGTCCTTGAAGCCCTCCCGCACACAGCGCTGCAGATACTCCTCGGATACCATGACTTTCGCCTGTGGAAAGGCGGTCACCACCGCGCTGTGCATCTGCTCATCTGTGTCAATGAACACCTGCTTCACGGTTTTACGGTCAAGCTGGTTGAAGAACATCCGGTACGCGGTATCGCTGGAGGTGTCCAGTACATCCAGCAGGCGCACGTCTTGACCATATATTCCAAGGACGATGGGATAAGCGTCGCTGTAGAAGTAGGTCATGAAAATCACCAGGGTGTCAGGTGTCTTCAGCGGCGGTCGCAGATCATCCCGCAAGCGCAACCTACGGCGCATGATGATTCCGACAGAGGCTTTCGACGCCGGTACGCCATAATCCTTACAAACCCTTTCGTAAGACCGGGTCAGAGTGCCATCCGCAATAACATCGGACAGTCGGTTGGTAAACTTGCAGCCCTCCTCAGCGAAATCAATACTTTCGTGAAAAACGACACCTTCACAGTCTTTGCAGCGGAAGTACCGTTGGTGATGAATAAGGTCGATCACTTTGACCTTCCCGTCGTCGTTTGGCAACAGATCCTTGAATCGACGGGGGATAATCTTGGTTTCCGCCGTATTCATCCCATGGCACACCGGGCACACTGGCTTATCAGCTGTAAAGTAGGAGGAGAACACTGTGTGATAGACGCTTGCCTTGGTTTCGTCATCGTCCAATTCACTGACAACCTGCAGATCAGGCAGGCCGAGGGCTTCACTTCTGTCAGGCGATACATAAACCTTTTGGAATAGTCGCTTGCCCAAGCTCCGGCCTCCTTTTTTGCACTTTTCATAATTATACCACCAAAAATCGAACATTACAATCTATATTTCATTTTTATTCCTATTTTCCACCAGATTTTGTACATCACAATTTTTCAGGAATGGTAAGGGAAGGTATAATGGCATTGCTGGGAAGAGCCGCTTTTGCGCTTTCCCGGTGCCGGATGCCCGCCCATGACCATCCGGCTCCTTGGATCAATGGGTCTGCCAACGATCGGGTCTCTTGTGGCCACAGGAGGTGCATCGGACGATACGCGGCAGAAACGATGTCACCCTTGTCAGCTTTACCGACGCGAGCTGACCGCATCGAGACGGAGGGTTCCGTTATGAGCGGTCAACTACGACAAGCGCGACCCATAAAAAAATGGTTTGCCTCTGCTCTCGATAGAGAGGACGAGACAACCCATGACGAAGAATGACAATCAGAACACCGGCGCGAAGCTGGTCACCATCCCGCTGCGTGTCAACCCGGAAACCATTGAAGAGAACGGCCAGGTCGGCCAGATCCGCTACGTGAAGATTGGTGCGAAGCGCTATCCATGCATCATGGCAAAGGTGCCGAAGGAATTCGCCCATCAATACATGCAAATTGAGTGGGCAGAGGTTAAGGCCGAGGAGCGGTCTGAGCGTTGCCTGGTCGAGGACGGTCATGGTGGGTACATCATGTGCCCCGAAAGCAACAAATGTGCCTACTGCGAGAAGTACGGTCACTTTGACTTTGACAACTTCCGCCCCACTTCTCTCGACGCTATGTACGCTGAGACCGAGTTTGAACCCGCAGCCGACCATGCAGACCTTTTCGATGATACAACGGAGGTCATGGAAATGCTGGTGCAGCGGCTGACGGAAATCAAGCCGAAGTACGGCGCGATCTTCCAGGAACTCCTCAACGGGAATCAGCGCCCCCTGCGCATCGCCGAAGCCCTCGGCTTGGGGAAAAGCCAAACCTATGACGATGTCGACCGGGTCAGAGCATTGGCGGCAAAACTGTATCGCAAAATGATGGACGACTAACGAAAAGCGGCCTGACGGTTTCGCGCCGTCAGGCCAATCCCTGTCTATGATATACACGCCATAGGCTCAAGAGCCGAAGAGCAGGTTAATTAGCCACCTGCTTGCGGCTGCCTAAGAGAGATGCATTGACAATAAAATTGCGGAAGAACACTTTGCGGACTTCAGAATCAATGTC
>JBGUQD010000102.1:0-5308 GCA_045130755.1 Candidatus Limivicinus sp.
TTTTTGAATCATTCGCCGCCAAACTTGTCGTTTGGCGGCGAAATCAATCGAATCCTTGATTGATTTCGCTATGCGATGATCATTATAGCAAAATGCAGCGCGGCGCAGTCCGAAAGCGGGGCGCGGTGCTGCTGAGATATAAATAATGGAGTGATGATTCATGATTGATCAAAAGCTGGCAGCCTGGGGCCGCAGCGGAAACATTATCCGCGAGATTGCGGAGTACGGCGCCGAGCAGGCAAAAATTGTGGGCGCGGATCATGTGTACAACTTCACCATCGGCTCGCCGAGTATTGATCCCCCCGCCTGCGTGTTTGAGACGATGGACAGGCTGAGGGCCACCGTGCCCGCCTGGGAGCTGCATACCTACGCCCCTGCGGCAGGCCTTCCCGATGTGCGCGAAAAAGCGGCAGCGTATCTGACGCGTTCTTTCGGTGTCCCTTACCGCAAGCAGGACATCATCATCACCTGCGGCACCTCCACCTGCCTTGCGGTCATGACGAAGGTATTGCTGTCCGCAGGCGGAAGGGCCATGACCTTCACCCCCTACTTCATGGACTATAAATACTATGCCGAGTCCGTGGGCTCCACGCTCACCGAGTGCCCCACCGTGCCCGACACCTTCCAGCTCAATCTGGAGGCCGCCGAGCGTGCGCTGACGCCCGACACCATGATGCTCATCCTCAACTCCCCCAACAACCCCTCCGGTGTCGTTCTGCGGCGCGAAGGGCTCGAGGGTCTGGCACGGCTCCTGGAGCGCAAGCAGAAGGAGTACGGCCACCCCATCTACATCGTCGCCGACGAACCGTACCGTGATCTGGTCTATGACGGACAGGAGGTCGTATATCTCCCCTCGATCTACAAGAACACCATCTACTGCTACTCGTTCAGCAAGTCCATGTCCCTGCCGGGCGAGCGCGTCGGCTTCATGGCGCTGCCGCAGGATCTGGACGATTACGACGATATCCTCTCGGCGTCCATGGCGGCTATCCGCGCCTTCGGCTATATCTGCGTGTCCTCCATGTGGCAGCGCGTGGCCATCGACTGTCTCGGCGCGACCAGCGATATCTCCGTGTACAAGGGCAACCGCGACCGTCTCTACAGTGCGCTGACGGAGATGGGCTATACCTGCGTCTACCCGGACGGCGCCTTCTACCTCTTCATGAAGACGCCCGAGCCCGACGCCGAGGCCTTCTGCCGCCGCGCCATGAAGGAGAACCTTCTCGTCGTACCCGGTGACAGCTTCGGCACGCCCGGCTATGTGCGCCTTGCCTACTGCGTAAGCCCCGATGTGATCGAGCGCGCCCTGCCCACCTTCCGTGCCCTGGCAGAGGAATACGGCCTCACGCCGAAGAAATAACATGCTGCAAGAGGCTGCAGCAAAACAAACGTGAAACAAAAAAGGATCCCCGATATCTGTCCGGCAGATATCGGGGATCTTTTCAGTATTCGATCAGGATGCCAGGTGATGGGTGCTTTGATTGCTGATGCTGCTTACTTCCTGCCCGTCGACGCTCACCGTACCGCCGGTGAAGGTCAGATCTCCGTCGTAATCAATGCCGGACCCAAAAAGCTCAATGACGCCGCCCGTAATGATCAGGTCCGCGTTGGAATCGATCGCGTCCGTGTCATCTCCGCGCATAGTGATGGAGATGTGCCCGCCGTTGATCTCCGCTTTCGGGCGCCAGGCATCGGATTTATGTGCGGCATTGATGCCGTCACCGCTCGCGTGAATGTCCAGCTCCCCGCCGTTGATGAGGACGCAGGTGCCCTCAAGCCCCTCGTCGGCGCGAACTGTGAGCGAGCCGCCGTCGATCTGGAGGAGCGTCTGACCATGGATGCCGTCATCGCCTGCCCGGATCTCAAAGTCACCGCCGCCGATGTATACACTCCCCTCCTGATCGTTATCTTCATTTTCTGCATGAAGCCCGTCAGTTCCCGCATTCAGTCGGAAGCTGCCGTCCAGGATCCAGATGGCATTCTCGGCAGCGATTGCCTTGGAGCCGGCCTTGATCGAGTATGCTCCCCCGCATATCCGCAGCTTGTCCTTGCAGACGATGCCGTTCTTCGGAGAATCGATCGTGAGAGCAGCATCTCCGTTCAGAGTCAGGTCAGAGCGGCTGTAGATGGCGGCGTTTGCTTTCGTTTTGGAATCCTTCCGAAAATCTTCAAGAACCGACAGTGCACTGTCCGAGGCAACTGTTACAATGACCTTTCGCGCCTTCTCGACGTATATGCAGGGAGTGTCACGGTTGGAGATACTTACGCCGTCCAGAAACAGGGTCACCTCTGCATTTTTCCCCGCATCCACATGAATCGTCACATCTGATGCCGTACCGCGCAGGACCCATGCTCCGGCAGAATCGATCGTCACCTTCTGCCCATCCGACAATGTGAGCGGCGCCGCCGGCTTCACGTCGGCAGGCTTGATATCCTGCGCCTCGAAGATCTCATTTTTATCCAGTCCGGTATCGGCCACGGCCAATGCTGCCGGCATGAGTCCCCACATCAAAACGGCGCACAGGATCACTGCCGGAATAAGTCTCGCATGTTTTGCTTTTTTCATCGCTGTGCCTCCCCATTGTTTCTGCCTGTATTTTATCATCTGCTGCGCTGCTTGGGAAGGGAAACTTTGTTCTCAGTCCTGTCCGTGAAGAAAAACACGGCAGGGGTGCCCGGAAGCATCCCTGCCGCTGGATTCGATCAGTCCCAATCCTTCTCGAATTTCAGGATTGAACCGTTGTTGGCATCCACATTGAACTCATATTCGAAGCCGCCCTGGAAGAAGGTGATCTCAAAGACCTGTCTGCCGTGCTCCCAATCGGGCTCAATTCTCTTCACGAAATCCACCTGATCTCTTGTAAGCCCCGCATGCTTCAGCGCGATCTCGAGCGCCTCGTCCTGAGAGATGCCGCCGACAACCTTTTCCAAATCCTGATCGTTTACTTTATTGATGTCCTTCATGTTTTTGATCTCCTTTCAAAATCTGTTTGTTTTTAAGTCCGTATATAAGATAGCACAGTCTCTGTCACACAAGCGTCACACAGAAGCACGAAGGGCCGTTTTTCAATAGTCAATCCCGCCGGTGAGAATTTCCCCGGTCCTCGCGTCGATGCGATAAGCGAAATCTCCCTTGCCGGATTCAAAATCTACCTCGTAGTAACCGTGCTCATAGTCGACCTCCAGATCGTAGGCCTGATTTCTTTCAATTCCTGCGTCTTTCAGGGCTATCTGTACAGCGGCATCCCTGCCGATCGTCGATGAAACATGCCTGTAAATGAAGAAGCCGCCAATGGCCGCGCCGAGCAGAACGATAACAAGCAGAATGGTCAAAATCTTTTTCATACAATTTCCTCTCTTATTCAGTCTTTTTTAAAGTGTTTCAACAGTTTTTGTGGAGTTAAAAGTATTATACCACATTTACGAACACTTTCAACTATATTCCTGTCGCAGCATGGGAATGATTGCAGGCGCGCCACAGAGATGAACCAGAAAGGTCGTACATTTTTTGTCGTTCTTTCTGTATCATTCTCAAAGTCTCATTTTTCTGTTGTCGCGCCCGATCCGGCGTGGTATCATTTCCATACAGACGGATCCCGCGCTCACAGCGCATGAGCGCAAGGCTGTTGTGATTTCTCACTGCTTTCAGCGAAGATATAGAGTACGAGGTAGACTATGCAGACCGGCTTTCTGGAAATTGATGTCCACGGGATGACGCGGGAACAGGCTTTTACGGCGATCGACGCAAAGCTGCGCCGGGCAAATGCGTCCACATATCGTCTGTGCATTATCCACGGATACCACGGCGGAACCATACTGCGTGACGCGGTCCGCGCCCATTACCGAAATCACCCGAAGGTCAGGCGGATCGAGCTTGGCCTGAATCCCGGTGAGACCGACCTGATCCTGCGGGAACTGTAAGACGCGTGATTGCAGGGAACAGGCTACACGCCTGTCAGCTCATCCGTGTCAGCCGTAGCCCCAGGTCAGGACTTCCCAGCCACCGTCCGCGCTGCGGGCAAGCCACCACTGCCAGTCGGTGTATTCCGTGTCAGCCTCCCAGGCGCCGATCTGTTCCTTCGGGGAATGGAAGTCCGACAGGAACTGGGCGACCTGGACGTAGTTTCCCTCGGGGTTCAGTTCATTCATCCACTTGAGGTTTTCCTCGGTGCAGTTTTCGTCCCCCGCATAGCGTATACTGTGGAGCTCGCAGCTTTCAAAGGCGGCAAATTGGTTCTCGACCACGGACACGGCATCCGCAAGTTCCTCCTGCGTATAGAGAGAAGACTGGCCGTAATTGATCGCGACGGAATCGGCAGCGGCGCTCTCCTGGGCGGTCGGCTCAAAGCCCCAGTCTTTCCATGTTTCGGGGCTCAGACGCTCCAGCGTGTCGATAACAACGACGCAGTCCGGCTGCACACGCTGCATGACCTGCTTCATGATATTCTCCGGCAGGGCTACGCAGCCGCCCGAGTAAGGCTTGAGCGGGCCGAAGCAGTGCAGGAAGATGGCAGAACCTCTGCCGGGAGTACCCTCTTCGTTGAAGCTGATATTCAGGCAGTACTGGTACTGGTATTCGTAATCGATGATATGCTCGCTGTCATCCTTTTTGAGCTCCGGATAATCCCGGATGTCTATCATCTCATTGTAATGGTACGCCGTGTCACCGGACCACCAGATGTCCTCTGTGACCTGGGTATAGGGAATCGCGCAGCCGGGATCGGGCGCGATGCCGAATGCCTTATTGAAGCGGTAGACGCCGATGGGGGTCTGCCCGCAGCCCTCAACATGATCGGCGTCATCGCACAGGCCGTTTTTCCCGACAAAGCCGGGTGTGGAAAGGATCTGCTTCCAGTTTCCGTTTTTGTCCCGCTCGTGCATGGAGACGGTTGCGGTCGTCTTATCCATGCCGAGGCCCGCTATCACAAAGAGCTGTGTCGTACTCTCGTCCTGCGCTGCTTCCAGAGCAGTGACCCATTCGGGGGAATCCGTCTCATGCTGTACGGAAGCGTGGAGCCGGTCTTCAGCCTGTTCGGCAAGGGCGGGTTCCGCCGCCAGAGCGCTCATGGCAGCAGCGCTGAGAAGCAGCGCCGTGATGAGCAGTATGGAAATCATTCTTTTCATGTTTACCCCAAAAGATTCTTCTTTTATAATGACTATATCATGGCGAAACGCCATACGGTGTTCCGCCGAGCAGCTTTGTTGCTCAGCGCTGCTGCATGGCTGCGGCGCCATATATTCATTGCAATGAGCATCGCGCGAATGATTTTTGAATCATTCGCCGCCAAACTTGTCGTTTGGCGGCGAA
>JBGUQD010000103.1:0-2378 GCA_045130755.1 Candidatus Limivicinus sp.
CCATCCGCGACGACCACGTGATCGACACCGCGAACAAGTACAACATGGTCATGGCCTTCACCGGCATGCGCCTGTTCCATCACTGAGAAGGGCATAAACCAATCGGAGGTATAACATGGCATATAAAACCGATATTGAGATCGCGCAGGAATGCGAGATGCGGCCCATCGGCGAGATTGCGAAGCGGGCCCATGTGGATGAAAAATACCTGGAGCAGTACGGCCGGTACAAGGCCAAGATCGACCCCGCGCTCCTGAAGGAGACCGACCGCCCCGACGGGAAGCTGATCCTCGTCACCGCCATCACGCCCACCCCCGCGGGCGAGGGCAAGACCACCACAACCATCGGCCTTGCCGACGGCCTGAGACGCATCGGCAAGGATGTGACCGTGGCCCTGCGTGAGCCGTCCCTCGGCCCCGTGTTCGGCATCAAGGGCGGCGCCGCCGGCGGCGGCTATGCCCAGGTGGTGCCCATGGAGGACATTAACCTCCACTTCACCGGCGACTTCCACGCCATCGGCGCGGCTAACAACCTGCTGGCCGCCATGCTCGACAACCACATCCAGCAGGGCAACAGCCTGCATATCGACCCGCGCCGCATCACCTGGAAGCGCTGCGTGGACATGAACGACCGCCAGCTCAGATTCGTGGTGGACGGTCTCGGCGGCAAGGTCAACGGCACCCCGCGTGAGGACGGCTTTGACATCACGGTGGCAAGCGAGATCATGGCAGTCTTCTGCCTCGCCTCCTCCATCACCGATCTGAAAGAGCGCCTCGGGCGCATCATCGTGGGCTACAGCTACGAGGGCAAGCCCGTCACCGCCGCGGACCTCAAGGCTGTCGGCGCTATGGCGGCACTGCTGAAAGACGCGCTCAAGCCCAACCTGGTGCAGACCCTCGAGGGTACTCCCGCCTTTGTGCACGGCGGCCCCTTTGCCAACATCGCCCACGGCTGCAACTCCGTCATGGCGACCCGCATGGCCCTCAAGATGGGCGACTACACCGTCACGGAGGCCGGCTTCGGCGCGGACCTCGGCGCGGAGAAGTTCCTGGACATCAAGTGCCGCATGGCAGGCCTCACCCCCGACGCAGTGGTCGTGGTCGCAACCGTACGCGCGCTCAAGATGCACGGCGGCCTTGCCAAGACCGAGCTTGCCAGTGAGGATCTGAACGCTCTCGAGAAAGGCATCCCGAACCTGCTGCGCCATGTGTCCAACATCCGCAATGTCTACGGCCTGCCCTGCGTGGTGGCGGTCAACCGCTTCCCGACGGACACCGACGCGGAGATCGACTTCATCATCAAAAAGTGCCGTGAGCTCGGCGTCAACACTGTGCTCTCCACCGTCTGGGCCGAGGGCGGCAAGGGCGGCGAGGCGCTGGCCCGCGAGGTCGTGCGCCTGTGCGAGGAAGAGAAGGGCAACTTCAGGTTCTCTTACGAGCTCGGCGGCAGCATCGAGGACAAGATCCAAGCCATCGTCACCCGCGTCTACGGCGGCAAGGACGTGAGCATCCTGCCCGCAGCGCAGAAGCAGATCGACGAGCTGACCAAGCTCGGCTTTGCGGGCCTGCCCGTCTGCATCGCCAAGACGCAGTATAGCTTTACGGACGATCCCACGAAACTCGGCGCGCCCGAGGATTTTACCGTCACGGTGAAGAACGTCAAGGTCTCCGCCGGCGCGGGCTTTATCGTGGTGCTCACCGGCGACATCATGACCATGCCGGGCCTGCCGAAGGCTCCCGCCGCCGAGAGGATCGACGTGGACGAAAATGGCAGAATCAGCGGACTATTCTGATCAGAATATGGAAAACGGGCTGTGAGAATCGGAATTTCGGTTTTCACAGCCCGTTGCTTATTTGATTTGTTCTTTTACTTCCCGCAGGCTCAGGCCCTGTTCCCGCGCGATTTTTGCCAGATCCTCGTACTCGGGCTTCTCGCGCCTGACGTTCCAGCCCTCGGCCTGCTTGACCGTCACCTCGCCCCAGGGGGTCTCCGCCCTGCGGAAGGAACGACCGAGACTGTGCCGGGAGAGCCAATGCTGACGCACACCGAGCGTCGTAGTATGCTTGAAGATACACTGAAGCAGCGCGTCACTCTGCTCGGCCTTGCCGAGCACCGACAGCATGACACCCGGGCGGGATTTTTTCATGCCGATAGGCGTCGTCCATACATCAAGGGCTCCGGCCTCAAAGAGACGTTCCATGGCAAAACCGATCTCCTCGCCGCTCATGTCGTCCAGATTACAGTACAGCTCCGTCACGTCCTCCGGCGCGTCCGGCCCCTCGCCCAGCAGGACACGCACGGCGTTGAGACGTTCAAACTCCTTTGTCCCCATGCCGTAGCCGCATTTTCTCACACACAGAACCGGTACACTCTCATAA
>JBGUQD010000104.1:0-4700 GCA_045130755.1 Candidatus Limivicinus sp.
CAGGCGTTCGTGCTGTTCCGGCGTACAGTGCAGGCCAAGCTTTTTTATATAATAATAGGGATAGCGGATCTGGTGCATCACGCCCAGCGCAATCAGAAGCTCGGGAGGGAGATTGCCGTTCATATGCGTATGCAGATCGGTATGGAATTTGCACTCACTGCGGATATAAGTCTTGACCAGGGTCTTCTCAACCCCCAGACGATAGTCTTTGGTCTGGCTCATCAGTGTTTTGGATATGGCAGGGATGGACGCCTTGAGTTCAACACTTCCGTCCGGGAAGATGTTAGCAACCTTTGTCCCGCCCAGGCGCAGGATATACATACGACGATTGTCCCCGTCAAAATAACAGGGGACTTCTCCCCGGATCACGAGAAGATCGCTTTCATCCTGCGTTGCTGCGAGGCCAAAGAGATTTGCCAGGTTCCGGATCAGGTTTCCCGTGTGGTGGTTGGGCGTCCGCATGATGTAATGCATCCGCTCACCATCCATATAGAGATCGACAACGATGTCCTTCTCACGATCCAGATAAAACTGCTGAAAGAATACGATGGCAACACACCTCCCGCTGTTTCATCGAAAAAAATATCTATCACAATGAATACCTCATTTCCAATGCTTTCAGCCGCCAAAAGCCCGCAAAGCCATGACATTTCTCGCGTCACGAGATTTCTCTCTGTTTTTCGCCCGTTCTGTCGGTACAGTTTTACACGCGGTTCTGTCCGAACGCTCATACCGAACGACGATATCCGACATGGGAGACGATTGCCTTTCGCTTGCCTGTGATGCTGAAAACGCGCGGCTTTCCCGCAGTCAGGCAGTTTTCTCTCAGACACGGCCGATGCCGTATACGCTCCTGAGCGCAATCGCTCCCGGCAGGCCACGCTCCAGAGAAAACCTTTCGGAAATGCATTCATTTGGATTCCTATGTTATATTGCAAAACAAACGGAGCCGCAGAGCTCCGTTTGTTTTTTAGATCAGGCCTTGTTCAGCTCCGTCAGGATCTGCTCAAGCATCTGCGCGCCGTTCGCGTTTCCGCTGAAGCTCAGCATCCCGCGCAGCGGCATGTACTGGAGCATGGCAAGGTTCATCTCTTCGGTGATGGCTTCACTGGCTGCGCTGCCCTTTTCCGATTCATCGGCAGGCGGTGCGAAGGCCGCACTGATGCTGTCAAGCAGAGGGTTCAGGACGGCTGCGGCATGGGGGTCGGCCAGAATATCCATGAAGATACTGTCCTTGTCGTAGTGCTTCGGCAGCTCCACGGTGGACTGCACATTCACCTCCGCGCGCAGGGCGATGTCCCGGGAAGAGTGACCGATCTCAATGGCGAAGGCACCGCTCTCCACATGCCAGTCGTGGATCTGGGTGTTCCAATAGGCAAAGGAACGCTTGTCGAGCGTGAAGCTGACTTCCTTCTCCTCACCTGGCTCAAGCGCGACCTTTTCAAAGCCCTTGAGCTCTCGCACGGGGCGGAAGACACTGCTCTCCACGTCGCCCACATAGAGCTGGACCACCTCCTTGCCCGCGCACTTACCGGTGTTTTTCACCCTGACAGAAGCCGTCAGCGTGTCCTGATCGGTGATCTCCGATGCGCTCAGGCGCAGGTCGGAGTATGCAAAGCTGGTATAGCTCAGACCATGGCCGAAGGGGAAGAGCACCTCGGCCTCTTTCCTGTCGTAATAGCGATAGCCGACGAAGATGCCTTCGCGGTATTCAGCCACGTTGCCCTCGCCGCCGTAGAAGAGGTAGGAGGGGTTGTCGGCAAGCCTGAGGGGGAAGGTCTCCGGCAGATGACCGGAGGGATTGACGTCGCCGAACAGGACCCGAACCTCCGCAAGGCCGACCGCCTGGCCGCCCAGATAGGCCTCCAGTACGGCCTTGACCCTGCCGATCCACGGCATCTCCACGGGGGAGCCGTTGTGCAGCACCACCACCGTGTTGGGGTTGGCTTCGGCCACGGCCTCGATGAGCCGATTCTGGCAGTCGGGCAGACGCATGTGAGTGCGGTCATAGCCCTCGGACTCATACACGTCGGGCAAGCCCGCAAACACAACCGCCGCCTTTGCCGCCTTCGCTGCGGCCACGGCCTCGGCGATCTGTTCGTCTGTGGCTGTATCCGCCGCGGCGCTGTAACCCTTTGCATAGGTGATCTTCAAGCCCTTCGCCGCTTCCAGCGCGCTTGTTACCTTAAAGCTGTTGATGTGGGAGCTGCCGCCGCCCTGATATCTGGGCTTTTCGGCAAACTCGCCGATGAAGGCGATCTCGGCGGCCTTATTCAGCGGCAAGAGCGCGTCTACGTTCTTGAGCAGCACCATGCAGTCGGCCGCGATCTCGGCGGCCAGCAAGTGCTGTGCCTCCTTGTCCCAGGGGGTATCGGGCTTTGCGTTTTCCGTGTAGCGGAAGACGATATTCAAAATGCGCTCTACCGCCTGGTCGACCAGCTTCTCGTCCAGTCTCCCGGCCCGGACGGCCTCGACGATCTTGCGATCGTTGACGCCGTTGGAGGACGGCATCTCCAGATCGAGGCCCGCGGCCACGCCCGCCGCGCGGTCGGACACCGCGCCCCAGTCGCTCATCACATAGCCCTCAAAGCCCCACTCATCGCGAAGTACCTTGGTCAGCAGCCAGGGATTTTCGGAGGCGTAGACGCCGTTTATACGGTTGTAGGAGCACATGACGGTCCAGGGCTGCTCCTCCTTGACGGCGGTCTCAAAGGCGGGCAGATAGATTTCGCGCAGCGTGCGCTCATCCACCTCGGCCGAAGAGCTCATGCGCCGGTGCTCCTGAGAGTTAGCGGCGAAGTGTTTGATGCTGGTGCCCACGTTCCGGCTCTGGACACCGTGGATGAAGGCGGCCGAGAGCTTGCCGGCCAGATACGGGTCCTCGGAAAAATACTCGAAGTTTCTGCCGCACAGGGGACTGCGCTTGATGTTGACCGCAGGGCCGAGCACTACTGAGAGCTTTTCATGTTGGCAGGAGTCGCCCACGGCCTCGCCCATACGCGTGAGCATCTCCCTGTCGAAGGAGGCCGCCGTGGCGCTGGCTGCCGGGAAGCAGACGGCCTTGATGCTGTCGTTGACGCCGAGATGATCGGCCTTCTCGTCCTGTTTGCGCAGGCCGTGGGGACCGTCGCTGACCATGGTGGCAGGGATGCCGAGACGTTCCACGGCCTTGGTGTGCCAGAAATCCGCGCCGGAGCAGAGTCCGGCCTTTTCTTCCAGTGTCAGCTCAGATACGAGTGCCTTGATATCCATGTCATAACCCTTTCGTCTTTATTCCGATTTGAGATCCACAGTGGACAGATCCCACTCCTTGTGGATCTTCGGTACGTCGCTGATGAGGCGTTTGGCATAGGCCGCCTGCGGGTGAAGGATCACCTTGTCTGCCTTGCCGGACTCAACAAATTTCCCATGTTCCATGATATAGACGGTATCGGAGATGTTTTAGGCAAGGCCAATATCGTGGGTCCTGAAAAATGGCCTGGATGCCCTTCCAGTACTCCCGCTTTTTCCGGGTGCTTCCGATGTCGCGGGGCTTCCCCTGAAAAAGAATGGTTTTTTCTCCTCATCATTCTGTTGTAAGCATCTGGGTGAGTGCAGTTCGAATACTGTCCCACTGTCCCGGGTGTAGCCGGATCATTTCTTCAATATCAGATGGAATCTCTCCCCGGCATTTAGCGGCAAGGTTCATAAACATATGATGCCTTGTATCGTCAGGGGGGAGCTTTTTTTCAAGTACGCCATACATTTTTTCAAGAGTTTCTCGCGGGGGAGGACTGCCGGTCAAAATGTTGTAGAAGTACGGTCGCGCCATACCAACCGCCGTGATAAAGTCTGCCTGAGACATGCCGGCCTCACTGATCACATCGACCAGGTAAGCTCCGAACTCGCTTTTCTCATGCCGCTTTTGAACCAACTGCAGTCCCTCCCTTCGTTTGATATGTATGATAACATACTAACATAGTATCTGCTGAATAGCAATCCCATTCTTGCTGGAAAACACACCTTTTACTGGCTTTGAGCAAAAAAGCACCATAAGCATGATAATCATACTTATGGTGCTATCACTGTGGAAAAGGACGCCTATTTTGATAGATTTCAGGGTGGGGGTCAGCTCTGGCCGGGGTGGGGTTCAAGTTATGTAAACCAGGCACCCAGAAAAGAAAATTTTCAAAATACATCCAGTTGGACGTAGACCGTTTGGGAGAAGTTTGCTATGATATTCCCCATATTAGGCCCATAGTACCATGCAGGCTTCAAAGGAGTGGTGCATTGTGCGAGCCTTTATGCATATTGCAGGCCAATTATTATAAGTCCAGCTGCATGGGGGTTCGAAAATGGAGACCACCCTAAAAACTGTCGCCAGAATAATGATAATAGAATCACTGTACCACTTGAGCAATTTGTGGTCGTTGAAGTCCCTTGAACCCGCAATGATGACCTTTCAAATCCAACTCCTCCCACCAAAAAACCCGTAGAATGCTCTATATATGAATGTTAACAGATTCTTCACAGAAGAATTAGCACTCTCTCTTGACGAGTGCTAAAAAATGTGGTATAACATAATCGCAAGAGGGAAAGAGATCCGGAACTAAGGTTCCGGGTTTCCTCATCTCCCCCTTGCGGCATATACCACAGCAAAAGCCCTGAACAGCATCCAGGACCGAAAATAAAAGGAGGTTTGACTTATGTTGTACATGCCT
>JBGUQD010000105.1:0-2343 GCA_045130755.1 Candidatus Limivicinus sp.
CCATCCGTGGTTTTCATGATACACGATTCGCTGCCTGGGTTCAATCTGGTTGATTACCGCCCATCCGGATTCATTTCTAAGTATAAAAGCAAGATCCTCCGCGTTTAACAAAAGTGTACCCACTTCTGTCAAACCGGAATCTTGATGGGGACTTTCCCCATGCCCGCTTATCCGCGCACAGCGCGGTTGGTTCATTTCATTCACAGCATGGCGGCAAGCGCCATGAGGAGGAACGATGAGGAAGAAGAATACACGGCCAGACGCGCCGAAAGAACGATTTGTCGGAGTCAGGTTCGAACAGGCTACCTATAACAAGATTGAAGCGGCAGCCCGCGCCGCCGATCTGAGCGTGTCCGAATATATCCGACGCATGGTAATCAAGGGAAAAGTCGTTGTCCGTCAGGAGATCGTGGCCGAGGTGCCCATGCTGAAAAAGCTGATTGCCGAATTTGGGAAAATCGGCTCTAACCTCAATCAGATCGCCCACCACTACAACGGCGGCGGCGTTCGCTCCAGGGAGATGTACGAGCGCACCCAGCGCGCCATCTCCGAGTTGTACGCCATGAAATATGAGGTTGAGAAGATGGGAGGCGAGTTCCGTGGCTATTCTGAAGCATATCGCCGTAAAAAATAGTGACTATGGGCAGATGCAGCGGTATCTGCTGTTCCAGCATGACAGCCATACGCAGAAGCCCATCCTCGATGAGAACGGGGACATGATCCTGCGGGAAGGGTATCTATTGGACGCACTCAACTGCGACCCGTTCACGTTCAACACAGAGTGTACGGAGCTGAACCGGCTTTGGCATAAGAACCTGGGGAAGAATGACCGCAAGGCGCATCATTACATCATCAGCTTCGACCCGCGGGACGTGCCGGATCATGGACTGACCCCTGAGAAGGTGCAGGCCATCGGCGTGGAATTTGCAAAGCATTTCTTTGCCGGACATCAAACCTTGATCGTGACCCATACGGACGGCCATAATCACAGCGGCAATCTCCATTGCCATATCGTACTGAACAGCCTGCGAAAGCTGGATGTGCCGTGGCAGGATTTCATGGAGGAGCCGATAGATGCAAAGGCGGGCTTCAAGCACCATCCCACGGACAAACTGACGATGAGGATGCACGAAAAGCTAAATGCGATTTGTGAGAGGGAACACCTGTATCCCAATGACATCTCACTAAAAACGGACAGACTCGTAACCAATCGTGAGTATTGGGAACGCCAGCGCGGACAGCAGAAGATGGACGAGAGGAACCGGCGAATCCGTGAGGACGGCTACGAGCCGGTTCACACCAAGTACAGCACGATAAAAGAGCAACTCCGGCAGGCCGTGGACAGGGCCGTAGAAATGACGAAGGATGAGCAGGACTTCATCCGCATCATGCGGGAACAGTTTGGCATCGCCGTTCGCTTTTCGCGTGGAGTGATCTCCTACAAGCACCCTGACCGCGAGAAGCCCATTCGCGGCAGGATGCTTGGAAGAATCTACGAACGAGAACAGATCGCGGAGCGCATCGCGGGTTTTCAGCAGCAGGAGGAAGAACAGCGACGGCCAGAGTTCCAGGGAATGCCGCGCATCTTCTTCATCCATTCCGAGCTTCGGCTGGTGGTCGATCTGCAAACCTGCGTCAAGGCACAGCAGAGCCGCGCCTACGCCCGGCAGGTCGCCCTGTCCAATTTGCAGGAGATGGCACGGACAATCGCCTACATCCAGGAGCATGGCATTGGAACCGTGGACAAGCTGGCAGAAGCGGCAGATCAGGCGGAGGCACAATACAAGCAAGCCTCCGCGGATCTGCGCGAGACGCAGAACGCTCTGACGGCGATAAACGAACGCATCCACTATACTGGACTATACCTTTCCCATAAGGCATTGTACCGGCAGTTTCTCTCAGCTGGGGACAAGGGCGCTTTTCGTACTGCACATAAGGCCGAGATCGACGAGTATGAAAATGCCGTCAGCCATCTGAAGGCCGCTTCACCTGACGGAACATTCCCGTCGATGAAGGAATTGAAAGCGGAGAAGTCTCGCCTGTCCCGCCAGCGCGACCAGCAGAGGGCGGCATTGCGCCTGCTGGCAGAGCAGCGAAAGCAAATGCGGGTCATTGCCGGGAATGTCAAGTTTATCCTTGGTGAAAACGCTTTATCTATGAATGAGAGACAACAGCTGTGATCGTGATTTCGTTAAAATGTTGATAGATCGAAATCTGATTCCAAGACATGTGTTATCTGTTATTTTCCATTCTCACGGCAGTGTTCAAGATTTTCTGTAAGCGTGCGGACTGCAACGTACAAATGATTCCTGGAGCCTGAGGTCGGCGCCTATGGATGACCGC
>JBGUQD010000106.1:0-9875 GCA_045130755.1 Candidatus Limivicinus sp.
CAAATATAGTGTGAAGTGTGGAGTGTGGAGTGTGGAGTTATTTAACTCATCAAGCTTCTAACTTCTAACTCCAAATTCCTAACTCCAAACTTCTAACTCCAAACTTCTAACTCCAAACTCCTAACTGAAGAAAGGACTGATGCGCGATGCCTGACACGACACCAAATGTATTTGACACCATCAGCCAGTCCTACTATGAGCTGACGGCATCCGAACGCAAAACAGCCGACTACGTGCTCAAAAACCGGGACCGCTCGCAGTACCTTTCCATCGGGGAGCTGGCGGAGGAAAGCGGCGTGGCGGAGGCCACGGTCTCCCGCTTCTGCAGGAGGCTCGGCTATAAGGGTTATAACGCCTTCAAGCTTGCCATCGCAAACGCCGGTGCGCCGAAACCCGCCGCCGCCTCCGACAAGCCCATCCGCGACAGCGACGATCCCATTGAGCTTGCCCGCAAGCTCTACGCCGTAGAGAGTGAGGCCATGCTGCAGACTCTTTCTCTGCTGCGCCCGGCGGAGCTCGACAAGGCTGTCACGATCCTGCGCAATGCGCGCAAGGTGCTGTGCATGGGGCAGGGCGGCTCGATGATCCTCGCCTCCGAGGCGGCGCACCTCTTCTCCGTCTGTGAGGGAAAATATGTCCCGGTGTCTGACTCCCACATGCAGATCATTGCATCCGCGACCTTGACAGAAGCCGACGCGGTGCTGTTCTTCTCTTACTCCGGGGCAACGAAGGACATGATGGAGACTCTTACCGTCGTGCGGGAGCAGGGCGCAAAGACGATTCTCATCACCCGCTTCCCCCGCTCCCCCGGCGCTGCGCTTGCCGATGTGGTGCTGCAGTGCGGCTCGAATGAAAGCCCGCTGGAGCACGGCTCTGTCCCCGCGCGCATCGCACAGCTTTTCCTGCTGGACATTCTGTTTACCCGCGTCACCTTAAGCGAGCCCGACAGCTGTCAGACAAACCGCCAGCGGATCGCCGCGGCACTGGCTGATAAACATTTGTAACTTTTGTCATTATGCAAACTATACGCCGCCCCGCTTTTAGCAAACTGCACAAAAAGCGGGGCGGCATTTTGGTTATTACAGAAATTTTCTTTCAGAATAGCGTTTTTGTGAAAAATTCTTTCAGTTCGTTGTTGACAAGTTCCATGGAGTTTTGTACAATTCAAATTGGAAAATCTGTGGTGTAAGCACCGCGGAAACGGACAATATTATAGGAGGTAACACTATGAAAAAGATTCTCGCAATCGCGCTGACTCTGTGCATGGTCTTCGCGCTGTTCGGCGGCACCGCCGCCCACGCGGACGCGGCAACCGAAATCACGCTCTGGACTTACCCTGTCGGCGGACTGGGCGATGAGGCCACCGTCAAAGCTCTTACCGATGCTTTCACCGCTGAGACCGGCATCGCGGTCAAGGTTGAGTATCTGACCTACGCCGACGGCGACGACAAGGTCAACACCGCGCTCACCGCCAAGCAGGCTCCTGACCTCATCATGGAAGGTCCCGAGCGTCTGGTCTCCAACTGGGGCGCCAACGGCTACATGGTTGACATCAGCGACATGTTTGACGACACCGACAAGGCCGAGCTCAACGCCGCCGCTCTCGGCGCCTGCTTTGCTCCTGACGGCGCCGCTTACGAGTACCCCCTCTGCATGACCGCCCACTGCATGGCCATCAACCTCAACGCCTTCAAGGAAGCCGGCGCTGACCAGTACATCAACGCCGACACCCACACCTGGACCACCGAGCAGTTCACCGAGGCTGTCAAGGCCCTCTATGCCACCTACGGCGACACCGTCGGCGCTCTCTACTGCAGCGGCCAGGGCGGCGACCAGGGCACCCGCGCCCTCGTCAACAACTTCTGCGGCGGCACCTTCACCAATGCCGAGCACACCGCCTACACCTGGGATGATCCCAAGAACATTGAGGCTCTGAAAGCCCTGTACGACCTGGAAGGCATCGAGTTTGATCCCGCCATCAACGGCGGCGAGGAGATCGCCAACTTCTACAACGGCATCTTCAAGATGGCTTTCTGCTGGAACATCGCACAGCAGCTCAACCCGAATTCTGCCGGCACCGGCGCTGGCAAGACCCTCATGGGTGACGACATCGTCTTCATGGCCTTCCCGTCTGAGGACGGCGTTGCCAAGCTGCAGGGCGGCATCTGGGGCCTCGGTATCTTCGATAACGGCGACGCTGCCAGAATCGAAGCTGCCAAGTCCTTCATCAAGTTCATGTGCGACAGCGCTCACACCGCTGACGCCGTCCGCGCTTCCAACTTCTTTGCTGCCCGCTCCGCTGCCGAGGGCACCGATCTGACCGGCGTGTGGGCCGACAACGAGATCATGAACGAGTACACCAAGCTCATGCCCATGCTCGGCGACTACTATCAGGTCACCACCGGCTGGGCCGCCGCTCGTACCGCATGGTGGAACATGCTGCAGCAGGTTGGCTCCAGCGACGGCAGTGTTGAAGCGATCACCGCCGCCGTGAACGAGTTCTGCGCCCAGGCCAACGGCTGATTTTGCGTCCCTGATCCCGGTCAAATGCATTAATCGGGTCGCGCACCCCATACCGCCTGCGCGGTATGGGGTGCATTTTTCTCAAAGTGAGGTGCTGCAATACTATGAATTCAAATCTGCGTCGGCAAGAAAATATCAGTGCCTATCTCTTCCTCCTGCCCAGCCTGGTATTCTTCGTCGGCTTTGTCATTTACCCCATGGTCATGTGCATCTGGACCAGCTTTACGGATGCGAACATGAACAGCAACACGGCGGACACCTTCATCGGTCTGGCTAACTATGTAGAGCTGTGGCAGGACAAGGTCTTCACCAAGGCGCTGAGAAACACGATCATCATCGTGCTCGTCAGCGTTCCCGTCGTCTGCTTCTTCTCCCTGTGGGTTGCCTCGGCGATCTATCGCATGAAGGAGGGCCCGCTGAGCTTTTTCCGCGTGGTCTTCTACCTGCCCGTTGTCACCGGCTCCGTGGCGGTCACGGTAGTCTGGAAATGGATGTACAACAACTACTATGGCATCATCAACTATCTCGGCAAGGGCCTGGGACTGATTGAAAAGAACATCAACTGGCTCGGCAATCCGAAATATGCCCTGGGATGTATCATCGTCATTCTGCTGACCACCTCGGTCGGCCAGCCGATCGTCCTGTATGTCTCCGCGCTCAGCAATGTGGACCAGTCTCTGGTTGAGGCTGCCGAGGTGGACGGCGCAACCGAGCTGCAGGCCTTCTGGCGCATCAAGTGGCCGCAGATCATGCCCACCACGCTCTACATCCTCATCATCACCACCATCAATTCCTTCCAGTGCTTTGCGCTGATCCAGCTGCTGACCTCCGGCGGGCCGAATTATGCCACGGAGACCATCATGTATTACATCTACTACACTGCCTTCAAGCTGTACCGCTTCGGCTATGGCAACGCGATGGGCGTCATACTCGCCATCTTCATCGCCGTGCTCTCGGCCGTGCAGTTCCGGCTGGCGAAAGAAGACTGAGGAGGTGCCGCCATGAAAAGTAACAGTACGGGTTCCCGGGCCTACCGGATCTTCAGTCTGGTCGTCCTGATCATCCTCGCCATTCTCTTCCTCTTTCCGCTCTACTGGATCATTACCGGCGCGCTCAAGCCTCCCTCCGCCATCAACTCCCCCATTCCCCAGTGGTGGCCGAAGGAGTTCACGCTCCGCAACTTCCAGGTTCTCTTCTCCAAGCGCAGCGCTCCCCTGTTTCAGTTCGGCTCCTTCACCGGGCCGACGGTCCCGGGTGCGATCCGCTGGCTGATCAACACGGTTTTCATGGCGGTCATGGCCATGCTGCTGACCTGCCTCACGGCCTCTATGGCCGGCTATGCCCTGGCCAAGAAGCGCTTCACGGGCCGCATTGTGCTCTTCTCTCTGATCGTCGCGGCCATGGCCCTGCCGAAACAGGTCATCCTGATCCCGTTGATCCGCGAGATGAGCAGTCTCGGTCTGTACGACAACATCTGGGCTGTCATTCTTCCGACGGTCGGCTGGCCCTTCGGCGTGTTTTTGATGAAGCAGTTCTCCGAGGGCATCCCGGGCGAGATGATCGAGGCCGCCCGCATCGACGGCGCGGGTGAGATCATGACTTTCGTTACCATCGTCTATCCCATGATCAAGCCCGGCGTCGGCGCGCTCGCAATCTTCACCTTCATCAACTCCTGGAATGATTACTTCCTTCAGCTCATCATGCTCACCAGCAGCAGCAACCTGACGATCTCCCTCGGCATCGCCACCATGCAGGCCGAGAACTCCACGGACTTCGGTCTCATCATGGCGGGTTCCGCGCTGGCGGCAGTTCCGATCATTGTTGTGTTCCTGATCTTCCAGAAGTATTTCACCAAGGGCATCACCATGGGTGCTGTAAAGGGCTGAGCCATGATCTACGCAAAACTATCTGAAACCGGACGCTATCTCGGCATCCATCCCAATCTCGACCGGGCTTTGAAGCTGCTGACCCCGGAATTTCTCGGCACAGTCGGCACCGTGCGGCAGAGCATTGACGGCGACAAGCTGTTTGTGACTCGCTTTGACGTGCAGACCTCGACGGACGAGTCGCGCAGCTTTGAGTATCACCGCCGCTATCTCGACATCTTTACCCTTGCCGCCGGTGAAGAGCGGGTGGATATTGCCACGCCAGAAAAGCTCACGGTTCAGGACCAGCATGACGACTACTGGGGCTGTGCAGGGCACGCCGAGCAGAGTGTGATCCTCACCCCCGGCAGTTTCCTTGTACTCTTCCCCGGCGACGCGCACCGCCCCGGCATGGCGGCCGCAGAACCGAAAAACATTTCCAGGATCGTTTTTAAGATCCTGATTGATCAGGAGGTCTGAATGAAAGATTTCAGCAAATATCAGGGCATCTTCCCTGCCTTCTATGCCTGCTACGACGACGAGGGCAATATCTCTCCCGAGCGGGTGCGTGCCTTCACCGAATATCTGATCGGCAAGGGCGTCACGGGTCTCTACGTCGGCGGTTCCTCCGGCGAGTGCATTTACCAGTCTGTCGCCGAGCGCAAGCTGCTGCTGGAAAACGTGATGGCGGTCGCCAGGGGCAAAATCACCATCATCGCCCATGTAGCCTGCAACAACACCGCTGACAGCCGTGAGCTCGCCGCCCACGCCGAGAGTCTGGGGGTGGACGCGATCGCCGCCATTCCCCCGATCTATTTCCATCTGCCGCCCTATGCCATTGCCAAGTACTGGAACGACATCTCCGATGCGGCTCCCAACACCGACTTCATTATTTACAACATCCCCCAGCTTGCAGGCGTGGCGCTGAGCTCTGCCCTGCTCAAGGAAATGCTGAAGAACCCCAGAGCGATCGGCGTGAAAAATTCCTCCATGCCGATCCAGGATATCGAGATGTGGCGCGACGAGGGCGCGATTGTCTTCAACGGTCCGGACGAGCAGCTTCTCTCCGGCCTGGTCGCCGGAGCCATCGGCGGCATCGGCGGCACCTACGCCGCGATGCCCGAGCTGTACCTTGCCATCTACCGCCTGGTAAAGGCAGGCGAGATCGCCAAAGCCCGCGAGATCCAGGACGAGTGCTGCCACATGATTTACCGCATGTGCGCCTGCAAGGGCAACATGTACGCCGTCATCAAGGGCATTCTCCGCGCCCAGGGCGGGCCCGACATCGGCAGTGTGCGCGCTCCGCTCTATGAGCTGCAGCCGGAAGATCTCCCCGCCGTGGAGGCCATGGCGAAGGACATCACCGCACTGGTCGGGAAGTATTGTTAAAAGCAAATGGCCCGTTGCTGCGGGCCATTTGTTCTATGAACATTTTGCGAGGATATGATTATGAATTATCTCGGCATTTCCTATGACTACAAAAACAAGCCCCTGCTCGACGAGAGCTTTATCCCCTTCGGTGTCTGGGCAAAGGCCTATCTTGAAGAAGCAAACAGGCCCTTCAAGGTTGCACTGGAGCGTGAAAACGAGCGCGTGTCCGTGTTTTCCTCCCGTCTTCGCGGTGAGGAATATGCGGAGGCAAACCTCCGCTACATGGAGCGCTATGTAAAGTTCCTGCTGTGGAGCGTGGGCGGCTGGAAGGTCACGATCTGCGGCTGCGAGGAGACGGCGGAAAAACTGAAGGATCTTTACCGTGTCGGCGGCGAACGGGACTTTGACGCAAAATTTGAATTTGATATCTTTGAGCGCCCCTTTGAGCTGGTGATCTGCAAGGAGCAGGACTTCCCTGCCGCCAACGAGGAGGCCAAGTCCATCGGCGGGCATCTCGAGGGCTGCCGCATCGGCTTTGACGCAGGCGGCTCCGACCGCAAGGTCTCCGCTGTCATTGACGGCGTGAGCGTCTATTCGGAGGAGGTCGTGTGGTTCCCCAAGCAGTCTGCCGACCCCACTTACCAGTATAACGGCATTGTCGAGGCCTTTAAGACCGCCGCGTCCAAGATGCCGCGGGTGGATGCCATCGGCGTGTCGTCGGCGGGCACCTTTGTGGGCAACGCCCCTATGGTCTCTTCCCTTTTCATCAAAGTTCCCCGCGAGCGGCGCGAGGAAGTGAAAACTGTCTATGACCGCGCTGCAAAGGAGATCGGCGATGTGCCCATCGTTGTGGCAAACGACGGCGACGTGACCGCCCTGGCCGGGGCCATGAGCCTCAATTCCGGCGCTGTCATGGGCATTGCCATGGGCACCAGCGAGGCCGCGGGCTACGTGACGCCCGACGGCAAGATCCTCGGCTGGTTCAACGAGCTGGCCTTCGCACCCGTCGACCTCCAGCCTGACGCCCCGCAGGACGAGTGGTCCACCGATTTCGGCGTCGGGTGCAAATACTTCTCCCAGGACGCGGTGATCCGTCTGGCCACGCGCGTGGGGATCGAGCTTGACCCGGAGCTCAGCCTTGCCGACAAGCTCAAGGCCGTGCAGAAACTGGCGGAAGAGGGACATGAGGGCGCAAGGAAGATCTTTGTCACCATCGGCGCATACCTCGGCCACACGCTGTCCCTTTATGCATCCTTCTACGATCTGCGCTACCTGCTCGTGCTGGGCCGCGTGGCCTCCGGTGTGGGCGGCGATCTGCTGATCGAGGAATGCAACCGCATCATCAAAGACGAATACCCCGAGCTTGCAGCCAAGGTCACGGTCATGCTGCCGGACGAAAAGGCCCGCCGTGTCGGGCAGAGCATCGCTGCGGCAAGCCTGCCGGAGGTGTGAGATGCTGTTTACCAACGCGAATGTGTTTACGCCCGCAGGTTTTGTGCACGGCGGCTTTACGGTTGAGGGCGGTCGCTTCGGCGAAGTCTTTGCCGGCGACAGAGACGGCGGCACCGATCTGAAAGGCGCCTGTGTGATCCCGGGTCTCGTGGACATCCACACCCACGGGGCGGCAAACGCGGATTTCTCCGACGGGGACGCCGAGGGTCTCAGGCGCATGGCGGCCCACCTCGCCAAATGCGGCGTGACGAGCTTTGCGCCCACCTCCATGACCCTGCCGTATGAGACTCTCGCCGCCGCATTCCGGACCGCGGTCGAGGTACGGGAGAACCGCCCCGCAGGCTGCGCCCGCGTCATGGGCATCCACATGGAGGGGCCTTACTTCTCCGAAAAGAAAAAGGGCGCTCAGAACGGCGCATATCTAAAGCTTCCCGATCCGGAGGGCTTCCGAGAGCTCTACGAAGGCTGTGGTGGGCTCGTGCGTATTATCGACGTGGCGCCGGAGCTTGCGGGCGCGGTCGAATTTACCCGCGTCGCCAAGGAGCTGTGCACCGTGTCGGTCGCCCACACCGACGCAGGTTATGAGGACGCAAAAGCCGTCTATGAGGCGGGTGCAACGCACCTGACGCACCTCTATAACGCCATGCCCTCCATCCACCACCGCAAGCCCGGCGTCATAGGCGCGGCCTCGGAGTGCGAACACGTAGTCGCGGAGCTCATCTGCGACGGGCTGCACGTACACCCGAGTTCCGTTCGCATGGCGTTCAAGCTGTTTCCGGGACGCATCTGCCTGATCTCTGATTCCCTGCGCTGCTGCGGCATGCCGGATGGTGAATATGAGCTGGGCGGTCAGCAGGTGTTTCTCTCCGGCGGCGTCGCGAGACTTGCCGACGGCACGATCGCGGGCGCAGCCTCGGATCTCTATCAGGACATGCTCAACGCGATTGCTTTCGGCATCCCCCGGGATGAGGCGGTCACCGCCGCGACGATCCGCCCCGCTAAAGAGATCGGGCGCGCCGACGAGATCGGCTCCATCGAGGTCGGAAAGCTCGCCGACTTTGTGATCTGCGATGCGGCGCTTCATGCGCAGGCCGTCTATATCGGCGGCGAGCAAGTATAATTCCTATACAAAAAAGATCCTGTTTTCCCGAAATGCGGGGATAACAGGATCTTTTTTTATTGCAGATCTATGGTATAGCCTCCCAGGAGGGGGCTCACATTGTCCAGCAGATCGCGCAGCCACCAGCCGTAGGCGTAACCCTCTGCACAGCGGAAGAAGGGCTCCGCGCCGGGCATGGCTTTCATTTCCTCACGCCTGTCATAGAACTCGCCGCGCCAGAAAGCGTCCATCACAGCATAGAAGAATGCGGAGGCTTCCTTTTTTTCGCGGCTGCTGATGGGATTGCGCCCGGCCATGTACTCGACGTTTTCGTCGGAGTAGCGCTGCAGCTCCCCCTGCTGCCAGTCGGAAAAGCGCAGGAGAGTCTTGTCGGTCCGGCCGGTCTGACTTGCCCAGCCATCCACGTCCACGCGCCGCGGCAGGCAGCGTATGGCATTGTCTGTGAGATCCAGAACCGTATACCCCGTCGGATAGGCCAGCAGATACTCCGTTACCTGCTCGGTGAGTCCCTGCTCCTGATACACAGCGCGCACATGCGTGTGTCCGCTCAGGTAAAGCGGCACGCGGTACTTGCGAAGAAGAGCGGCAAGGCGCTCCCCGTTTTCGACGAAATAGCCGCTGCTTTCCATGTCGCGGCTCGAGGCAGTCAGCAGGTTGAAATGCCCTGCGCAGAGGATGGGCACTCCCCTCTCCGACGTTTCCTTCAGCATCTCCTCCGCCCAGACAAGGGTCTTTTCGGAGACGAAGGCCTCGTTGTCGTATCGTTTCCCCGCACCGGGCAGGTCGATGGCCCCGGCGCTGTAGCCGCCCAGATCCATCATCAGCAGCGTCAGATCGTCCCGCAGGACGCAGTAGCTCAGAGACGCTTCATCACGGCTGTATGCTTCCGTGTAGCCAAAGTCCGCGTAGTATTCTGCAAATTCCGTCTGTCCGATTGGCGCAAGGTCGTGGTTTCCCGGAAGGACATAGACATCGAGACCTGTTTTCTCGGCTTCGTTCAATTTCTCCGCAAGCGCCTCATGGCGGTGCGGCTTGCCGCCGTTTACCAGGTCGCCGGTCAGCACGATGATCGCCGCCCCTTGCTGCCGCGCATCCCACAGGAGGGCGTCCGCCAGCTCCAGATTATAGCCCGCTGCCGACAGCGCCGCGCCGTTTACGCGGTTGTCCGGGTCAAGGTGCAGATCCGATCCCACGGCCACACGCAGGCCCTGCGCTGCCGGAAATGGGGTAGTCTTTGGCGTGTCGGCCCGGGCTTGCTCCCTTGCGCAGCCGCACAGCAGCAGAACAAGAAACACTGACAGCAGCGTTTCCATGCTTCTATTCATGCGGCTTTCACCCCTCCGAAATATACGTTTGTATCCAGTGCTGGATCGCCTGGGCCGTCTGCGTCTGCTGTTCGTCCTGTGAGATCGCAGCCTCCCCGTCGCCGCGCTGAGGGCCGTAATCGCCGAACTGCGCGTGATTGCCGCCGGGGATCACCAGTTCTTCGGCATTCTCAGGCCAGAAGGCTCGGCTTTTTTCGTAGCTGTCCCGGCTGAGGACAC
>JBGUQD010000107.1:0-6001 GCA_045130755.1 Candidatus Limivicinus sp.
ATAATGATACCCCCTGATGTAGTACTTTCATTTTCCTACATCAGGGGGCTTTTGTCTATTGTCCGTTTTTCCTGGTTCGGTTCAAAAAGCAGTAAGGGGCCTTGCCTTTTATGTGTATGGTGGTCACAGATGACTGCGGAACTCATTCGCGCTCATATCGGTAAGCTTTTTGAAAACCTTGGCAAAATGCGCAGGGTCGGCATATCCGACCATTTCCCCGATATCTCCGATCTTGAGGCTGGGATCTGCCAGCAGATGCTTGGCCTCTTCAATGCGCAGCTTATTGAGAATATCATTGAAGCTTTTTCCGACATAACGGTTGAGAAGCTTCGACAGGTGCCACTGGGAGACATAACAGGCACCCGCAACCTCTGACAGAGTCAGCTTTTCCGCATAATGCTGCTGCATATAGGAGACTGCGCATTTGACAAGATAATGTCCGGCCTGCTGGCTGCCGATGCCTTCCTCAAGATCATTGGTGGGCAGCGCGCGAAGACGCTCGGTCATGGCGGTCAGTGCCTCCTTGATTTCATCCAGCTTAGAGGGCTTAAGCAGAAAGCGGGTCACGCCGAGGCGGATCGCCTCCTGCGCATAGCTGAAATCCCGATAGCCGGTCAGTACGGATATCTGCATGTCCGGAAACTCTGAGCGGAGACCCGCCAACATCGCAAGCCCATCCTGTCCGGGCATGCGGATATCGGTGAAGACGATGTGGGGCCGCACCTCGCGGATAAGCTCTGCGCCGGAAGCCGCATCTTCTGCAGTACCTGCGACCTCGCAGCCGTAGTCCTGCCAGGGGATGACCTTGCGCAGACCCTCCACGATCATGCGCTCGTCGTCGATGAGCACCACGCGGTACATATTCCCACCTCCTTGCTGTGATTTTGCAGCTGACTCTATATTAGCCCTTTATCGCGCCTGCCGTCAAGCCCTTGATGATATGCTTCTGCAGGCAGATATAGACGATCAGCACCGGGATCACCACCAGCACCACAGAGGAGGCCATGAGCCCGTAATTAACCCCTGCCTGCGAGCTGATCTCGTTGAGCAGGCCTGTGATAGCGCGCTCCTGCGGGTAGCGCAGGAAGAAGGACTGGGTAAACAGATCATTGTAGCTCCAGAGAAAAGCGAAGATCGCAACAGTAGCGAAGGAGGACTTTGCCGCCGGGATGATGATGTAGAAGTAGATCTGGAACACGTTGCAGCCGTCAAGATAGGCGCTTTCCTCAAGATCAATGGGAACGGACTGAATAAAGCCCATGAGAATGATGATGGCAAAGCAAAGGTTTCCTGCGATCTGCGGCAGAATCACGGCCAGCAGACTCAGCCAGCGGTTGCCGCTCCCGGCGATCCCGAGCATGACCTCCAGCCGGAAGACGGGGATGATGGTGGAGAAGACGGGGAACATCATGCCCGCCATGATGAGGCTGTAGAGAAAGCCCCGGCCGCGAAAGCGGTAACGAACAAGGCCATAGGCGGCGAGACCCGCAATAATCACGACAAAGATGGTAACTGTTCCGGAGATGAGAAAACTGTTGAGATAGGCGTTCTTGAAATCTGCCCGCTGCCAGGCGGTCCTGTAGTTGTCCCATGTGAAGGCATCCCCGAGGGGTATGGAGAAGGAGTCGGAGAGGATGAGGCCCTTCTTGCGGAAGGAGTTGAGGATGACCCAGATAAAGGGATAGATCGTCGTCAGTGCCCAGAAGCAGAGAACAAGATATGTCAGCACGCGCGGGATCTTTTTCGTTCCGGTATTCACGCTTCTGCCTCCTTTACAAATCGTCCGAGGGTTTGAAGACGCGGTTTGCCACATTGGACAGCACCACGCCCAGCACCACGATGAGCACCGCGATGGTGGAGCCGTAGTCCACGTTCATGCGGTTGAAGGTCTGGTCGTACATATACGTACCGGTGAGCCAGCCCTGGTTTTCCGGCATACCGGGCCCAAACATGACCCACGGCAGGTCGAAGACCTTGAGAGCCCCCGTGATCGCCAGCACCAGACAGGTGCACAGCACGTTTCTCAGCAGCGGAAGCGTGATATATCGCGTGCGCTTCCAGCCGTCAGCCCCATCGAGGGCGGCCGCCTCAAAGAGATCAGGGGAGATGTTGTTGAGTCCCGTGACCAAAATGACGAAGTAAAAGCCTACATACTGCCACATGACGGGCATGAACATCGTAAAGAGAAAGTGCGCCTGATCTTTCCAGTCCAGCCACTGCACCAGCACCTTCCCGCTGGGCTTGACATCATAAGGAAGCTGCCCCAGACTCAGCAGAAGCTGGTTGACCATACCGCCCTTGTAGAGGAAGATGAGGTTGAACATGAGGCCCAGGGCTGTAGCGGAAATAACGATGGGGAAGAAGTAGACCGTGCGGAAAAACTGGGCCCCGACCCGGATCGTGTCGACCAGCAGAGCGAGGATCAAGGCGATGCCGACCTGAAACACGATGGTACACAATGTCAGCAGCAGGGTGTTTTTGAGCGCCGTGCGCATATAGGGGTCGGTAAACAGACGCTGATAGTTTTCATACCAAGGGGTGTTCAGACCCTCGGAGGCGCGCCCCAGCCCGCCGATCTTCAGAAAGGTGTTGACGACGTTCTGAAAAAAGGGATAGTAGAGGAAGACGAGCAGAAACGCGAAAGCCGGGATCAGAAAAACCAGCAGCGGTTTTTTATTTTTATAAATCATGGAATTCATAGTTGTACCGTCCTATCTGCAGGGTAGAAAAAAGGCTGCTGCTTTCGCAGCAGCCTTGTGGGTTGCATGTCAGTGAGGATCAGTTGAGGGCAATGGCAGCGGCAACAGCGTCAGCAGCAGCGAGCTTGCCGGTGACCACATTCTGGATATTGCCGAAGAGGTCGGCCTTGGCTTCACCGGTGATGGTATCCTGTACGGCACCGGCAATGGCGGTGATGTTGGCGTTTGCGTCAGCGGCTGACTGCTGCAGGGGGTTGAGGCCGGAGGGTTTGGCGCCGTTGATCAGAGCGGTCACCTCGGTGGTGACGAAGGTGCTCAGCACCTCGTCGGAGGTGAGCTGGGAGACAAACTCCACGGCAGCCTCGCGCTTGGCAGGATCGTCCCAGGCTTTGCGGGTGATGAAGTAGCCCATAGAGATGCCGCCGATGGCCTCGGAGGCCTTGCGCTCACCCTTGGCGGGGACGTAGGAGATGGCAAAGTCATTGAGATCAGCTGCGTTCTCGGTGAAGTAGCCGACCTTCCAGGAGCCGTCGATGAGGAAGGCGGCCTCGCCCTGATTGAACATCTCGACAGTCTCGGCGTCGGAGGCAGTCAGGGTGTTGGCGGGGAAGTAACCAGCCTCATACAGGGCCTTGAAATCCTCCAGCGCGGCGGTCCACTTCTGGCCAACGGCGTCGTCAGCGGCGGCGGGGATGTCGAGATGGTTTTCCACCGTGCCGTTATTCATGACGAGGAACTCAAACCAGTAGTGGGGGACTTCCACGAGAGAGCAGGCAATCGGGGTATAGCCGTTTTCCTTAATGGTCTCGCAATCGGCGAGGAACTGATCCCAAGTGTAGTCGGGGCCGGGGACCTCTATGCCGCAGTCGGCAAGAACGGTCTTGTTGACGAACATATTTTCCCAGTAGCCGTAGGAGGGAACTGCGTACTGCTTGCCGTCGGAGGCTACCGCCAGCATGCTGTCGCGCATATTGGTGGCATAATCGGGATACTCGGCGCGGATCTCCTCAATAGAGACGACCTTGCCTGCGGAGACGAAGGGCTCGGCGTCGGCGTTGGTGAAGAAGAAGAGAACATCGGGCTCGGAACCGGTCTCAAAGTCGGTCAGGACCTTGGCCTTCCACTCCTCGTTGGAGGTGGCAGAGCCGTCGTTGACCTTGTTGCCGGTGGAGGCCTCATAGGCCTTGACGGCAGCTTCGAAGTTGCCGCGGTTGCCGTCGTCGCCGCCGTAGGAGGTGACAACATTCAGTGTCACGCCGTCGGCATAAGCGACAGCGCCGAGACTCAGGATCATGACGAGTGCCAGAAGCAGAGCAAGCGCTTTTTTCATGATAGCATTCTCCTTTTGTATTGTGTTGATCGTTGACATATCCTGTGAAATGTCTGTGATTATATTATATAGGAGAACGGAAAAAGGCGTGAGATTTGTTTTTGCTTTTTCTTGTCTTTTCTTGCCGCGTTTAAAAAATACAAATTATTTTGCTGCGGGGAAGCGCACACGGGCGAGGATGCGATCCGGCCCCGCCTGCAGGAGGGCAAGGCTGCCGTTGCTGCCATACAGGAGCTCAAGGCGCTGTCTGACGTTGCGAATGCCGACCTGTCCGGACGGCTCTTTCCCGCTCGCCGCTGAGGACAGAAGCGCCTGCGCCTGCCGCAGATCATCATCGCTCAGCGTCCCCTCGTGCTCAACCTCGAGCACCACAAAGCCGTTCTCTCTCCGGGCGCGCAGGCACATAAGCCCGCCGTGCCGCGCAGTGAGATCATGCTCCACCGCGTTTTCCGCAAGAGGCTGCAGGATCAGGCGCGGCACCGGTTCGTCGAGCATGGTCTCGTCGATTTCCCGCTCAATCACAAGCCGCTCGCCGAGCCGCTCGCGAATGATATAGAGGTAGGCATCCACATAGCTCAGTTCCTCGCGCAGCGGGATCTGCCCCCGGCCGTCGCGATCGAGGGCGGCGTTGAGCATGACGGACAGGGCCTCAATCATGGCACTGACTCGCTCGTCACCGGATAGGCGCGCTTCCCAATTGATGACTTCGAGGGTGTTGTTGAGAAAGTGGGGATTGATCTGCGACTGCAGTGCCTTGATGCGCGCCTGCTGCAGAGCCTGCTGTTCGAGGATGGAGCGATCAAACTGGCTTTTGAGCTCCGAAGACATGTCGTTGAAGTGGCGGTAAATGCGCTGAAACTCCCGGCTCTTGGGGCTTGCCTCGATCTGAAAGCCCCGCTCGCCGTTCTGAAGATGGGCGGTCGCGTCCACCAGCACCTCCACCGGCTTTGTGACATGTTTGCGAAACAGGAGGATCATCACCACCAGCAGCGGCAGCACCAGCAGTACCACCGCGAGGATGGCTGTCTGCAGCTCCGGCAGATCCCGGATAATATCGAAGGGCGGCAGGCTTGCGTCCAGCGTAAGCGTGTGATCGGCTAACTCGCCGGTAAAGCGGAAGCCGTAGTTCTCTGCCGCCGCCTCGTCCGCCTCGCGCAGGCCGCCGGAGTCCAGCGTGAGCTTGTCGAGGGTGAGCCGTGCATTGCCCGGCATGACCTCCAGTGTTTCAAAGAGCGCGTCCCCGTCCACAAGCTGCACCACGCTTGCATAGGGCTGAAAGCGGTTATCCAGCAGATTGCGCGCGATGTAGAGGTCCCCGTCGATGGCGAAGAAGCGGATGGCCGTGTCTGCCTCGCGCATGGCGTCCAGGATCACGGGCTCGGTGGAGCGGTGGTAGTTCCGCGGCAGACTGTAGCCGTTGATGCCGCTGCTCATCACATAGGGGTAGATGCCCACATCGTTCCAGAAGCTGATGAACACCGCCTTGTAGCGCTCCTCTCGCCCAAAGCTTTGTGCAAGATAATCGTTGACGCTGCGGTAGAGCGCGGCCTTGTCTCCGTCCTGCTGCCATGCCCGGTAGGCTCCGCGTACCACACCGTCGTAACTGACGGCTTTGGAGTCGGTAAATGCCGTGTCCAGATGAGTCTCAAACTGCTGGAGGGTATAAGCGGCGTCGGTCTCCAAACGGCGGGTCATGTCGTTTTCATAGTTCCGGCGCAGCAGAAAGCCCGCCAGAGCCACGATCAGCCCCACCGGCACCACCCAGCACAGCAGGATCGTAGTCACGAGCCTTGTGCGAAGCGAGCGCATGGGCCTTGTGTTTGGGGTCATGGAAAGACCTCCCTTGTATTTAAGCGCGGAGAGCCTCGGCTCTCCGCACTAGTTTTATAATGATCATCGCATAGCGAAATCAATCAAGGATTCGATTGATTTCGCCGCCAAACGACAAGTTTGGCGGCGAATGATTCAAAAA
>JBGUQD010000108.1:0-2401 GCA_045130755.1 Candidatus Limivicinus sp.
CGCCGCGCGCTGGTGTGGCAATCCGTTTATATCCTGATCGCCCCAATCGGGGGCAGCTGTACCGGCTGGCCGCTTCCCAGCTGCGGCTCGATCACCATGCTGGCCACCAGGGCCATGAACGGGTCTGTCTTGCGGCTCTTGGCTTCGATCTTCCCGTAATAGTAGTTCCCGGTGTCTGCTCCGCCGTTTGCCTTGGCCTTCGGGATGCGCTTGGTGTTGTTCACCGCCCAGCGAAGGCACGGGTTATCGCCCCAGTTGAAAAGGCTCCGGTTGAAGCACTCCTGGATAACTGGCTCCACCGTCATGATGTCCGACGGTCTTACCAGCTTCACCCGCTCCTTGTCGTTTGCGTCAAAGCCGATGGCTCTCATGGCGTCGGCCACGACCGTCCAACGGAAGTTATCCATCGCGAGCTTCTTGATGTTGTACACCGTCCCGGCGTCCCTGATCCAATCGGCCAGCAGCTTCGGGCTGATGCTCACATCATCTACGATGGTACAAATTCCATGCTCGGCCCAGACGGGGTATGGAGCCTTGACGCGGTGCAGCGTTTTGGACTGGCGGCAGATCCAGGTGTGATTGATATCATAGCGCTGTTCTCCACGGCGGAAATGAAGGTTCACGCTCGCCCAGTCGCTCAGCTCTGCAAAGTCGATGCCGACAGTGCAGGCCCATCCTTTGAGATCCGGCAGCTCGCCCTTGGTCGCCTTGACCTTTTCGTAGTCAGTGACGGAGATCTCTTTTCGGCCCTTGCGGATGCCCATGCGTTTGGTCATGAAGTCCTGGTGCTCGTCCGGTTTCTCCTTCCAGTCCCGATACTCATCCCGAATCTCCTGCAGGAGCGTCGGCCGGTATTGCAAACTCGGGTTTGCCATGTACCAGTTTTCTTCATCGTCCACCAGCTTCTCATCCGGCAGCCGGCAGATAAACGGGAGGAAGCCGCCGTCCTCTTCGCCGTTGAAGAGGATCCCTTCCGCCCGGATCAGGTCATCGTCTAGCGGCCCGTCGGAGATATCGCCGTTTGATGTGAAGGACCCCTCGCGCGGCTCGTCCTTCTTCCCGAGGCCTGTCCTGTAGACCTTGATATTGTCGTAATTTTCATATCGGTGTTTTTCGTTGAAAATCACGACGCCCGAGCGCATGCCGTCCCGGTTCCTGGGGCTGTTGGTCCTGCCCCGGATGATGCCCCGGTTTTTCTTGCCCTGCACCAGCTCCTTTGTGTGGTAGAAAAAGCGGGCAAGCTTCCGGGTATTGCTCCCGCTTTCCAGCGCGTCGACCACGTCCTTGACCGGGCGCATGGCCTGTTCCTCGTCGTTGGCGCAGATGTCAACATCGTAGCCCTTCGCGGGATTGTAATCTGAGACGAGGCAGAAGCTGATAAAGGCGATCAGGCCGTCCTTGCCGGCGCCGCGGCCTACCATGCAGAACAGGGTTTTCCATCGCGGGATCCCCGGCGCCTTGTAGGTACACAGCCACAGCGCGATCAAAAATTCCTCCCATGGGAAAAGGTCAAAGGAAAAGTACCGTCCCAGGCTGAGGTATTTCCCGAAGCGCTCGGCTTCGAAGATGAGCTGTTCCCGCTCGAAGGTCTGCCGGATATACTTTGCCAGTGCCTTTTGTTCCGGGCACACGCGCCACGGTCCATTTTCTACCTGCTGCAGGTATTCCTCCACCGGCGCCGGGATCGGCGTCCCGCCCGCCGTTTGGCTGAGTGCTGTTTGCGGTGCAGGTATCAGCGCCCCGCTTTCCCGCTCAGAGCTCATCGTTCGGATCGGCGCCTCCTGTCTTCACGCCCGCTCGCGGTGCGGAGATGTCGCGAAAGCCGAGGGCGGCGTAGATGTCCAGCATCTTGTTGGAGGTCTGGTGCCGGATGGTGAGACTCCGGTTTTCCACCGGCATCCCGCGCTTTTCGTCCATGACCACTACGCCGCGCTCGGCGATGTCGGCGCTCAGTTCCTGATACTCACACCAGAGATCCAGGTAACGGTTGAGCAGATCCTGGAAAACTTTGTCCGTCGGCTTCTCCTCTTTGGGATTCAAAAGGCCCCGCTCCTTCAGGCTCTCCTCCATGCTGGTTTTGAGGTCTCTGTATTGCTTTGTCCTCCGGTAATCCTTGGCCACCGCCATCACCTCCCCGGTCATTCTGTCCCATTTCAAATCATTCAGCGATTTTAGGACAAATTCTCAAATTGGCCGCATTTTCAAGGCGCTTCTCCGAAATCACCTGCCGCTTTTCGCGCGCCCGCGCACGGCGGCAGCGCGCTCACAAGCAAAATCTCCCTTTTGTCCGGGACCCACCCGATTTGGGCAGTTCACCCTCGCTCGCGTTTTTTCGACCGGGGGTATCCGACAATCAGTCCCACCGCTCGGTCGTGATCGGCGCCGCCGACGGCTCACACCG
>JBGUQD010000109.1:0-2021 GCA_045130755.1 Candidatus Limivicinus sp.
TCCGGCATGACGGAGTTCCCGCTGCCCTATGTGCTCACGAACTGCCACAACTCCCTCTGCGCGGTCGGCGGCACCATCAACGAGGACGACCACAAGTTCGCGCTCTCCGCTGCCCACAAGTACGGCGGCATCTACGTGCCCACCAACATGGCGAACATCCACTCCTACAACCGTGAGACCATGTCCGGCTGCGGCCGCATGATCCTCGGCTCCGACTCCCACACCCGCTACGGCGCCCTCGGCACCATGGCCATCGGCGAGGGCGGCGGCGAGCTTGCAAAGCAGCTCCTGGGGCGCACCTATGACTTTGCCTATCCCGGCGTGATCGCCATTTACCTCACCGGCTCCCCGCGTCCCGGCATCGGCCCGCAGGACGTGGCGCTCTCCATCATCGGCGCTGTGTATAAGAACGGCTATGTGAAGAACAAGGCCATGGAGTTTGTCGGCCCCGGCATCGCCAATCTCCCCATCGAGTACCGCAACGCCATCGACGTCATGACCACCGAGACCACCTGCTGGTCCTCCATCTGGATCACGGACGAGAAGACCCAGGGCTACTTTGTCACCCACGGCAGACCCAAAGCCTACAAGAAGATTCAGCCCGCCGAGATCGCTTACTATGACGGCTGCGTGTATGTCGATCTCTCCACCGTGGAGTGCACCATCGCCATGCCGATGCACCCCTCCAACACCTACACCATCCACGAACTGCAGGAAAACGCCAAGGACATCCTCCACGCTGTCCAGGAGCAGGCCAACAAGCAGCTCAAGGGCGTGACCATGGATCTGGTTTCCAAGTACCACGACGGCGGCATCTGGGTCGAGCAGGGCGAGATCGCGGGCTGCTCCGGCGGCACCTTCGACAACATCTGCGCGGCGGCTGATATCCTCCGCGGCAAGAGCTGCGGCAACGGCGCGTTCAGCCTGAACATCTATCCCGGCTCCATGCCTGCCTTCTCCTGCCTCGTCAAGACCGGCAGAATCTTCGATCTGGTCTCCGCGGGCGCGATCATCCGCGAGTGCTTCTGCGGCCCCTGCTTCGGCGCGGGCGACACGCCTGCAAACGGCGAGTTCTCCATCCGCCACACCACGCGCAACTTCCCGAACCGCGAGGGCTCCAAGCCCGGCGAGGGCCAGCTCTCCGCTGTCGCCCTCATGGACGCGCGCTCCATCGCCGCGACCGCTGCAAACGGCGGCAAGCTGACCGCTGCGACTGACCTCGACGTGGAGTACAGCACCCCGGTTTACGAGTACGACGCCGGTGTCTATGCCAAGCGCGTGTACAACGGCTGGGGCAAGCCCGAGCCCGAGCACGAGCTCAAGTTCGGTCCGAACATCAAGGACTGGCCCGAGATGCCCGCGCTGACGGACGATCTGCTGGTGAAGGTCTGCTCCTACATCACCGACCCCGTCACCACCACGGACGAACTAATCCCCTCCGGCGAGACTTCCTCTTACCGTTCCAACCCCGAGCGCCTGTCCGAGTTTGCCCTCAGCCGCCGTGATCCCCAGTACGTTTCCCGTTCCAAGGTTCTGCGTCAGGCAGACCGCGACCGCAGAGCAGGGAAGGGCCTGTCCGATGAGATCAAGGCCGTGTATGCAGCCCTCGAAAAGGCGGGCCTCAAGGTCGACCCCGAAGGCACGGACGTGGGCTCCACGATCTTCGCCAACATGCCGGGCGACGGCTCTGCCCGCGAGCAGGCGGCAAGCTGCCAGCGCGTGATGGGCGCGTCTGCAAACTTTGCAAAGCAGTATGCCACGAAGCGCTACCGCTCCAACTGCATCAACTGGGGCATGACGCCGTTTCTGGTGCAGAATCCCGAGGTCTTCGCGCTGGGCGATTACATCTTCGTTCCCGGTCTCCGCAAGGCGATCCTCGAGAAGAACGACGACATCACGGCCTATGCTGTGAAGCCCGACGGCACGGTGACTGAATTCCACTGCTCTGTCGGCGCGCTGACCGATCCGGAGCGCCAGATCATCACCGACGGCTGCCTCATCAACTACTACAGAAACAACAA
>JBGUQD010000110.1:0-5261 GCA_045130755.1 Candidatus Limivicinus sp.
CGGCGGCAATGCGCGACACCTCCGAGGCGGAGGCGATCATGTCGCCGCGCAGCACGCGCACCAGGTGCATCCGCCCGATGCCCACGAAGGACAGGCAGATGAGCATGAGGCAGAAGAAGACCAGCACGGCCATCGCCGTAAAGTTTCTGAGGTATATGCTTTTCACGCCGCGCCTCCCTTCCTTAAAATCACTGACGAATTATTATAACCCTTTTTTCGGCTTTTTCAATGTTCTGTTTGTGAACAAATGAAGGCGGCTTTTGCCTTCCCCTGGAGGGGAAGGCAAGGAGCCGCACCGGAAGATAAAAAAGAGCACCGGGGTTCCGGTGCTCTCAATTCTTTATGGTGCGGGGTCAGGCTGCGGGGATGAAGTTTACATAATACTGGTTTGCCCAGGTCTCGGCGGCACTGCCCGCGGGGGCGATGATCGTGAAGTCGGTCCTGCCGCCGAACGCGTTATCGGAGATTGTCGTCTGCGCGCCCTGTATCTCCACATACTGCAGGCTCGGGCAGTTTGCAAAAGCGCCGCTGTTGATTCTCGCCACTCCTGCCGGGACAACGGCGTAGGTGAAGGCACCGCCAGAGAAGGCTTCGGCTTCGATGGCTGTAAGGGAGGCGGGCAGCACAAGGTCAGCCTGCGCCCAGAGCGCATAGAGGGTCACGTTTCCGGTCGGGGTATACTCCCCCATCACGCCGCTTTCCGCGTCTCTGTTCGGTGCCCAGCCGAGGAACGCCGCCCCGCCGCGCGCAAGCTCCGGCAGCGTGACAGCCGCGGTCGCGGTCGTGCTGTCCCATTGCGCGTACAGCGTCAGATCCGCGTCCGTCGTGTAATTTGCGCCGGGCGCGTAGTCCGTCCCGCTCCCGTCCGCTTCGGTGTTCCAGGTGCGGAAAGTATAGCTTTCGGTCCTTGCCGCGCGCAGGATGGAAACGGACGTGCTGCCGTCATTGGGATTGAGTCTCACGGAATAGCTGCCCGGGCTTGTATTGCCGCGCGTGGGCCGGGCATCAGACAGTGTCAGCGCGATATTCTGCGTCTTGGTCTGGGTTCCCGGTGCGTCTGCACCGCCGTTCGCGTCATAGGAGATGGTGTAAATCTGCGGAATGAGGCCGTAATGGATCGCGGCATTTGTCAGCGCTTCATTGCCCTCGCCGATGGCGATCTGCTCCCACTGTGCCGCCGTCCCGCCGTAGATGACCGTGCTGATACTGCCGCACTCACTGAAGGCAGAATCGCCGATGCTCGTCATGCTCTCCGGGATCGTCACGCTCGTCAGGCTGCTGCAGCCGGAGAAGGCATTCTCGCCGATGCTCGTCACGCCTTCTGGGATCGTCACACTGGTCAGGCGGCTGCAGTGAGAAAATGCAGATTCACCAATGCTCGTCACACTCTCTGGGATCGTCACGCTTGTCAGACTGTTGCAGCCGTAGAAGGCCCGTGTACCGATGCTCGTCACACCTTCCGGGATCGTCACGCTTGTCAGACTGCTGCAGCCAGAGAACGTAGAGCCACCGATGCTCGTCACACTCTCCGGGATCGTCACGCTTGTCAGACCGCTGCAGTCCTGGAAGGCATAGTTGCCGATGCTCGTCACACCTTCCGGGATCGTTACGTTTGTCAGACTGCTGCAGCCCTGGAAGGTACGCCATCTGATGCTCGTCACACCTTCCGGGATCGTCACGCTTGTCAGACTGCTGCAGCCATAGAACGCAGATTCACCGATGCTCGTCACGCTCAACGGGATCGTCACGCTTGTCAGGCTACTGCAGCCGGAGAATGCATAGTCGCCTATACTTGTCACGCCCTCCGGGATCGTCACGCTCGTCAGGCTGCTGCAGCCCGAGAAGGCCCAATTCCCGATGCTCGTCACACCCTCCGGGATCGTCACGCTTGTCAGACTGCTGCAGCCTCGGAAAGCTTCGCTTCCAATGCTCGTCACGCTCTCCGGGATCGTCACGCTTGTCAAACTGCTGCAGCCTCGGAAAGTTTCGCTTCCAATGCTCGTCACACTATCCGGGATCGTCACACTCATTAGGCTGCTACAGCCATTGAATGCGGAATAGCCAATGCCCGTCACTCCCACCGGGATCGTCACGCTTGTCAGATTGCTGCAGCCATTGAACACATAACTGTCAATTCTCGTCAAGTCATCCGGGATCACAGGCGCAGAAAGCTTGATGCAGTTATCAAAAGCATGACTGCCAATCGAGGTGACACCCGCAGGGATGCTGACATCCGTAAGCTTGATGTAGTAATAAAACGCAAAACTTCCGACGCTCGTCACGCCATCTTGTATCGTAACGGACGTGATCGACAGACGGTTCTTATACCACGGAGCAGTGCCCCCGCTATAATTTGCCATCGCTCCCGTGCCGTCGATCACCAGCTCCCCGGTATCGTACAGCGTCCAGGTCAGGTTATCCCCGTTTTTGCCGCAGGTGCCAGAGGCGAGAACAGTATCCTCCGCATAAGCTGCCGCACCGAGACACAGGCAGAGCGCGGCGGTTATGGTTAACATAATTGCAAATCGCAGTGTCGTTTTCAAGACTACCCCTCCGCTTATAAAAACAGCGCGTTTGTTTGAGTCGATATACAAATATTACCATGTTTTCATGTTCTTTGCAACTTCTTTTCAGCAATTCCGCCCTGCGCACACCGGCGGAGACGGATGCGGCATTACCTTCCCCTCAACGAAGCAAAAACTGCCGGGGCAGGTTTTTGCCGCAGAAGAAGCCCGCAGGGAAGGCGAAAAAAGAGCACCGGGGGTTCCGGTGCTCTCAAGGGTGTTCAATTCTCAATAGAGTACGCGCACGCGCAGGACGTCGTCCATGGCGCGGATGGCGGCGGCAGTGGGTTCCCCGATGGACTCGCCGAGGTCCACGATGGTGTAGGCGTACTCGCCGCGGGGCTTGTTGATCATGTGCTCGACGTTGATGTCGCGCGCGCTGATGAAGTCGAGGATGCGGGTGATCATGCGCGGGACGTTGCGGTGCAGGACGCAGAGTCTGCACACACCCATGCGGGAGAGGGTCGCGTCCGGCAGGTTTACGGAGTTTTTGATGTTGCCGTTGACGAGGTAATCGTAAAGCTCCATGGCGGCCATGGCGGCGCAGCGGTCTTCGCTCTCGGGAGTGCAGGCGCCGATGTGCGGCAGGGCGATCACGTTCGGAGCCTTGAGAATGACCTTGTTCGGAAAGTCGGTGACGTACTTCCCTACCCGGCCGCAGTCGAGGGCGCGGGTCATAGCCTCGTCGTCCACCACCTCGGCGCGGGACTCGTTGACGATGCGGACACCCATCTTCATCTTGGCGAAGGCCTCGTCATTGAACATGTTGTGGGTCTGCTCATTGTAGGGGATGTTGATGCTGATGTAGTCAGACTTCTCAAAGATGGTCTCCACATCCTCGGCCCGGATGACATCGCGGGAAAGCCGCCAGGCGGCGTCAACGGACATGAAGGGGTCGTAGCCGTAGACCACCATGCCGAGATCGAGGGCGGCATTCGCCACCAGCGCGCCGATGGCGCCGAGGCCCACGACGCCGAGGGTCTTGCCCTGCAGCTCCGGGCCCGCGAAGGAGGACTTGCCCTTCTCCACCATTTCGGGGATATCGTCCCCGCAGTCGGCAATGGAGCGCACCCAGTCGATGGCGCCGATCATGTCGCGGGAGGCCATGACGAGGGAGGCGATCTCCTGCTCCTTGACGGCTTCGGCATTCGCGCCGGGGCTGTTGAAGACGACGATGCCCTTTTCCGCGCACTCTTTAATGGGGATGTTGTTGAAGCCTGCGCCCGCTCTGGCGATGCCGAGAAGCTCGGGGCCAAACTCCATGCCGTGCAGGTTCGCGCTGCGGATCAGCATGCCGTCGGGGTTTTCCACGTCCGGCCCGACAAGGCATCCGCGCTTTTCCAAAGCGCCCGTGCCGTGCTCGGAGATGGTGTTCATGGTCTTTATCTTAAGCATTTCTGACTTCAAACTCCTTCATGTATTCGACCAGCGCCTTCGCGCCCTCGACGGGCATGGCGTTGTAGACCGAGGCGCGCATGCCGCCCGCGATCTTGTGGCCCTTGAGGTTCAAGAGTCCCCTCTCCGCCGCGCCCTTGACAAAGGCGGCGTCGAGCTCGGGAGAGTCCGTACGGAAGGTGACGTTCATGAAGCTGCGCGAGCCCGGCAGGGCGTGGGGATGGAGGACCTTGCTGTTATCCAGAAAGTCGTAGAGCATCCAGGCGCGCTCGCGCCTGCGCTCGTCCATGGCCTTGACGCCGCCCTCTTTGATCACCCAGTCGAGCGTCAGGTCCAGCATGTAAATGCACCAGCACGGCGGGGTGTTGAGCATGGAGCCGGTCTCGATCATGGTCTTGTAGCTCAAAATCTTCGGCGTGATGGGCAGCTCACGCCCCGCGAGGCGCTTATCCACGATCACCACCGTGAGGCCCGCGGGGGCCATGTTCTTCTGCGCACCCGCGTAGATGAGGCCAAACTTCGACACATCCACCTCGCGCGAGAGGATATCGGAGGACATGTCGCACACCAGCGTTGAGCCGGTCTCGGGCACGTACTGCCACTCGGTGCCGTAGATGGTGTTGTTGGCGCAGTAGTAGAAGTATCTGGCGCCGGGCGTGAGGTCAAGTTCCGCCTGCGTGGGGATGCGGTCGTGGCCGGTGGGCTTTGTGGTCGCCGCGATATGGACGGTGCCGTACTTTGCCGCTTCCTCGGCAGCCTTGTTCGAGAAGTTGCCGGTGACCGCGTAGTCGGCGGTGCCGCCCTCGATGAGATTCATGGGAATGGCGGCAAACTGCGTGGTCGCGCCGCCCTGCAGAAGCAGGATCTCATGCGTGTCCGGCACGTTCATGAGCTTTCTCAGCTTTTCGCACGCGGAGTCAAAAACCTCCTGAAACAGGGCGCTGCGGTGGCTGATCTCCATGACGGACATGCCGCTGCCGCGGAAGTTGAGCATCTCCGCCGCTGCGGTTTTCAGCGCGCTCTCCGGCATGGTGGACGGGCCGGGCGCGAAATTATAGACCTGATCTCGATTCATAGGAATACTCCCCAAAAAAGGTTTCTGAAATTTGTGGATATTTTACTATTGTTTCCCGCTTTCGTCAATTAGCGAAGTTATACTAACTTTCAATAGAAACAAAACAATCTTTGCGGCCAGAATTGCGCCATGCTTCGTTAAAGCCCTTGACCACGTCAAACGAAACTCGCTTCACTCCGCTTCTCCGGTTCCGAAGAGCCGGAAAAGCTCTATATCCGCTCCTTCCG
>JBGUQD010000111.1:0-12165 GCA_045130755.1 Candidatus Limivicinus sp.
TAAAGCCTTTATCGGCTGTAGGAAGAGAGTGAAGAGCGATGTTCCGGAATACAAACGGGTGCCGCGACATACGAAAGCGCCTCCGACGGGGAGGCACAGAGCTTGTAAAGCCCTAGAACGGAATCGGACATGAAGCCGCACTCAGCGGTTTTGCGCAGCAGCGAATCAAAGAGGTCAAAGTATCCCAGGATATTGAGCAGAGCCATCGGCTTGTGATGCTGCCCTAACTGTTTGAGTGTCAGGGCCTCAAAAAATTCCTCATAGGTGCCAATGCCGCCGGGAAGCGCAATGAAGCCATCGGCATCCGCCTCCATGCGCGCCTTGCGCTCAGACATGGTCTCGGTAAAAACAAAATCGCAGTCTTCCTTCATGAGAATGCCGGGCTCGTCAAAAAAGCGCGGCGCAATGCCGAGAGGTCTGCCGCCCTCACTCAGGACACCGCGGGCGCAGGCTCCCATCAGCCCCTCGTTCCCACCGCCGAAAATGAGCCGATGGCCTTTCCGCGCAATCAAAACACCAAGGGCGTATGCTTCCTCAAAATAAGCTTTCTCAATCCGATCGGATGACGCGCCGAAGACACAGATGTTCATAAGTACAGCCTCCGTGATTTTTACTGATTATATCATAAACAATAATCCTTGACAAACTGTATTCCCAGCAGTTAAGATACAAAACAATGTATAAATGATTGGAGACATTCCTTTTGCTTGACATGATTCTTGACTGCGCGCTGGACGCATTGAAGGACGGCGCTTTGAGTATCCCTGTTTTATTTATCGCCTATCTGCTCATGGAACTTCTTGAGCGCAGCAAACGCCTGGACGAAAATATTTTGCACGCCTATTCCCGTAAAACCGGGCCTGCTGTCGGCGGACTCTTGGGCGTGGTGCCGCAGTGCGGCATTTCCGGCGCGGCGGCGACACTGTTTTCCACCGGATCCATTACAGTCGGCACAATGCTGGCGGTGTTCTTTGCAACCTCGGACGAGATGCTGCCGGTTATGCTCTCTTCGGCTGGCGAGATCGGCATGGGCAGGATCCTGCGCATCGCGGCGGCAAAAGCGAGCCTTGGCATCGCGCTCGGCTATTTGGTCGATTTCCTGGCGAAGGGTCTCTTTACCCGAAAGGATATCCACTCCTTCTGTGAGCGTGAGCACTGCGAGTGCGAGGAGGAAGAGGGGAGCGCCCTGCACTCTGCCCTGGTACATACAGTAAAAATCGCGGGAATGCTCATCGCGGTTACGTTCGTATTAAATCTGCTGCTTGCCAACATAGAGCCCGACAGACTTCGCGGAACGGTTTTTGCACAGCCGGTGGTAGGCGCGCTGCTTTTGGCACTGCTTGGCCTGATCCCGAACTGCTCCGTATCCGTGATCCTGACACAGGCGTATATCTCCGGCATTATCGGTGTGGGAGGTCTGTTTGCCGGTCTTCTCTCCAACGCAGGTATCGGCATGCTGGTGCTGTTTCGCACCAACCGCAGCATGCGGGAAAATCTCACCGTCGTTGCCATCAGTTATGTTCTCTCGGCCTTGAGCGGCATCGTGATCGGCCTGATATTGTAATGAAAAAAGCCGCCCGGCCGGGCGGCTTTTTTCATATCTAAAGCACCTTTGAAAGAAAAAGCTTTGTTCTGGGATTCTGCGGATGGTCAAAAAGCTCATTCGGCGTGTTGACCTCGACGATTTTGCCGCTGTCCATGAAGATGACCCGGTCGGCGACCTCGCGGGCAAAGCCCATCTCATGTGTTACGACCGCCATGGTCATGCCGCTTTTCGCAAGCTCCTTCATGACGTCCAGAACCTCACCCACCATCTCGGGGTCCAGAGCGGAGGTCGGCTCGTCGAAAAGCATGACCTCCGGCTCCATGGCGAGAGCACGGACAATGGCGATGCGCTGCTTCTGGCCGCCGGAGAGCATGGCGGGGTATGCGTTTGCCTTATCGGCCAGACCGATACGCTCCAAAAGCTTCATGGCAACCTCGTCTGCTTCCTGTTTCGTCTTGAGTTTGAGACGGACCGGGGCCAACGTAATGTTTTTCTTTACCGTCATGTGGGGGAAAAGATTGAAATGCTGGAAGACCATACCCATCTTGCGGCGATGGAGATCCAGATCCACCTTTTCGTCGGTGATATCCACACCGTCCACAATGACCTTGCCAGAGGTAGGAACCTCCAACAGATTCAGGCAGCGCAGCATGGTGGATTTGCCAGAGCCGGAAGGACCGATGATCGAGACGACTTCGCCGCGATTGATGGTCAGACTGCAGTCGTCAAGGGCAGTAATGCCGCCGTCAAATGATTTGACCACATGTTCGACGCGGATTACTTCATTGTTTGTCGCCACGGCGCATCCTCCTTTCAATGGCCTCGATCGCCTTGGAGGCCGGGTAATTGATGCAGAAATAAATGAGCGCTGCCATCGTATATGGGGCAAGCGTGATATACGTGGAGGAGGCAACAGCCTTTGCGCCGAACATCAGCTCTGCCATGCCGAGGGTCGAGCAGATGGAACTCTCCTTGACCATAGTGACGATCTCGTTTGCAAGGGCGGGCAGTACGTTCTTGATCGCCTGGGGGAGGACAACCAGCTGCATCCCGTCCATCTTCGAAAGACCGAGAGAACGTGCGGCCTCCATCTGTCCGGAGTCTACGGCGAGAATGCCTGCACGGAAGATTTCCGCCACATAGGCGGAGCTGTTGAGTGCCAGAGCCACGACGCCGGGAACGAAGCGGCTCAGGTCAACAAAGCCAAACAGGGAATAGCGCGGAATGTTGATCACACCGAACAGGCCGAAATAGATGATCGAGAGCTGCACCAGAAGCGGAGTGGAGCGAAAGACTGCGATATACGCGCCGGAGATGCCGCGTACCAGTCTGCTTTTGCTAAGGCGCATTAAGGCCAGCAGCAGTGCGGGCAATACCGCCAGCAGCACCGAAACGACTGCCAGCAGCAGTGTGTACTCGATGCCCTGGATGAAGAAGGCGGCGTATTTCGGCAAAAAGGAAAAGTTAAAAAAGCTTGCCGGACTCATGTCCGTAAAGAGATTGCTCCACCACATAGGGACAGCATCCTTTCTAAATCATAAACGAATCTACAAAGCCCCCGAGGGGGCTTTGTAGATGGTAAGTGTTGGATTTGCGGAATAATTACTCTGCAGTGACCTCAACGGCAACATCGCCCAGAGCATCGGCGGCGGCAACGAATTCATCGATCTTGCCGTTCTTGATCATGTCAGCAATGGCCTCATTGATACCGGGCAGCAGGCCCTTCGGGTCACCCTTGGCAACGGCAACACAGTAAGGATACGCCTCACCAAGGTCGACGTCGGCCACGACCAGATCGTCATTGGTGGCTGCAAACTGCATGGCAACCGCACCGTCAAGCACCACAGCATCGATCTTGTCGTTGACAAGCTGGTTTACCAGATCGTTCACATTCTGCAGGGAAACGAGGTTTGCACCGGTCAAATCATCACGGACAATGCCTTCCTTGGTGGTGGCGGTCTGAGCGCCGACGGACTTGCCCTTGAAGGAATCGGTACCGGTGTACTGGTCGGCGTTGGCAGCCTTTACAAGCACCATCGGGGGATAGTCGGTAAAGTAGGGATCGGAGAAATCGGCTGCTCTCAGACGCTCCTCGCTGCTCTCCATGGCGGCGATGACCATGTCGAAGTCGCCCTTCTGCAGACTCGCAAGCAGATAGTCAAAGCCCATATTCTCGACCTGGAGCTCTTTGCCGGTGAACTCGGCAATGTACTTGGCAACATCAATATCGATGCCTCCATAGACCAGGTTGCCCTTATCGTCGGGGTACATAAACTCAAACGGTGCGTAGTCAGCAGAGGTGCCCATGATCAGTTTATCGGCGGCGAAAGCGGACGCGCTGCCGAATGCCAAGGTCAGCACCATGACCAAAGCCAGAATAAAAGCAAATCTTTTCATCTAAAATAATCTCCTTCGTTTATTAATCAGGGTGGACATAGTATAACGCCCGTGGTATTCAAATGTCAATAGATAATTATGCAAAAATATAATAGCTGGAAGAGGCTATATTTTGTTAAAACGAAAAACGACTGAAGCATAAGACGGCGCGAATCTTCACTTAAGATGCCTCACCAGGAAAAAACTACAGGGGTTTCACAAATTCTTCTTGCTAAGAAAGGGAAAGTAATATATAATAAATCCTCAGAATTTTCCAGCCACAAGCTGTGCGGTGAGAAAGCAGGAACAGACAGGAAATGAATAATAAAATGAATATATCCAATCACAATTCTTATCTGCTCGTGAACAGGGGGCTCTTGCGCAAAAACGCGCAAACTGTCCTTTCGGGACTCGGCAGGGATACATCACTCATTCCTGTACTCAAAGACGACGCATATGGCCTCGGCCTGGTTCCGGTAGCGAAAGCCCTGTGTGAAAATCCTGCGATCCGCACAATTGCGGTGGCACATGTAAGCGAGGGCCTTGAACTGCGTGAGGCCGGGATTGATCGCGAAATCCTCATCATGGGCGGGGCGCTGCCATTTCAGATAGAGGCCGCTGTTGAGGCGGAGCTCACCCTTGCCTGCGGTCATGCGGGTTTTCTGACCCAGCTTGCCGAAACTGCTGGGAGGCTTGGAAGAAAGGCAAAGGGACAGATCAAGATCGACACCGGTCTGCACCGCATCGGCTTTGAACCAGCAGAATTGAATACACTGATTGGAGAGCTCCGTGCCTGTAAAGAGCATGTCGAGATTACTGGCGTGTTTTCCCATTTCTCCGATGTGGCCGATCAGGATTTAAACAGGAAGGAATACGACCTGTTTATGGAGACCCTAAATTTCCTGCGCCTGCACGACATCTCCATACCTATGTGTCATATGGCCTGCTCGGCTTCGTCGGAAAACTGGCCTCAATATAATATGGATGCGGTACGCTGCGGACGGCGCCTGTATATGGATAGCCCCATGAAACCCGACGGCAGAATCCGGGAGGTCGCAAGTTTTCGCGCATTCATCACGCAGGTGAAGAAACGCGGAAAAGGAGAGAAGCTCGGCTACGGCGGCACAGTCACGTTAGATCGCGAAACGCTTGTTGCTACTGTCGGCGTGGGCTATGGCGACGGGCTGAATCAGGAGCTGTTCCACATCCATGCGCCTGTGCTGGCGGGTGGGAAGCGCTGCCCGATGCTTTGCTGCTGCATGGATCAGTGCTTGATTGATGTCAGCGATACCGACTGCGGGGTCGGGGACGAGGTTACTTTCTTTGGCTATGATGCGATAGGGAATTTCCTCTCCTCCCAGGAGATCGCTGCTCTGGTTAACCACGATGAAGGCTGCGGCCTGACTTCGGCTTTGTCACCACGCGTTAAGAGAATCTATACAGACTAAAAGCATTAGCACTCTTTCTGCAAGAGTGCTAATATTCATGTTCTGTTCATACATAACGCTATATTTCTTCATAATTGTGAGGTATTTTATATACAGAATCGAACGGAAGAGATAAAGTTTGATTCAAAAAATAAAATACGTTATTGATAATTGGAGGTTTATAGATATGTTTGAACTGATTCCTTTTGACCGTCACTCTCGCAATATGAGTGCTTTTGACCCCTTTCGCATGCTCGATGAGATGGATCGCAGGTTTATGAATGCCGCGCCTTCCGTATACACTTTCCGCACCGATGTCATTGACACCGGCGATACCTTCAAGCTCGAATCTGAGCTGCCCGGCTTCAAGAAGGAAGATATTAAGATCGACATCGAAAACGATTGCCTGACCATCAGCGCAGAGCGCAAGGCTGACAATAAGGAAGAGAAGGACAGCTACGTCAAGCGTGAGCGCTACTATGGTTCTTTTTCCAGGAGCTTTGACGTGTCCGGCATCAATGTGGACGGCATCGAGGCTGCCTATAAAGACGGCGTGCTGACCGTGACGCTGCCGAAGAAAGCGGCGGAGATCCCTGCGAGCCGCAGACTTGAAATTAAGTAATTCCATACTAACTCAAAAAAGACGCTGAAGCATCTGCCTCAGCGCCTTTTTTGTATGAGTCGGTCTGTAAGCCGGGTTCTGTCTTAAACGACCATCTATCTAGTCCCGCCGTTGCCGACGGGATCAAGCCACCTCCTGGGGACGGCCGGGCAGGCCTTTGTGTCCCCTTACCACGGTGTTGCTCCGGATAGAGTTTACAGCGTCCACATGTCTCCATGCGACGGGTGGGCTCTTACCCCACCTTTCCACCTTGACCGGGAATTCTCCCGGCTGACTATTTCTGTTGCACTTGTCCGAGGGTCACCCCTGGCGGGCATTACCCGTTATCCTTGCCCTGTGGAGCCCGGACTTTCCTCACGCACGGACTTTCGCCCTGTGCCCGCGGTCGTTCGGCCGACTCACGGGGCTTATTTTACTCAGTTTTGAGGCGCAAGTCAACATTATTCTTGTAATAAAATAGAAAAAGAGTTATACTTATTAAGTTAGCGACTTAAGCGAGGTGGTAGCATTGACCCTGGACGAATATGTGGAAGGCATCAAAGGCAAACGCATAGCAGTGCTTGGCATCGGCGTGAGCAATGTGCCGCTCATTGAGCTTCTGTGCGCGCATGGCTGTGACGTGACAGCCTGTGATATGCGCACACGGGAACAGATGGAGGGCGAGGCGGAGCGGCTCGAAGCACTCGGCGCGAAGCTCAAACTGGGCCCGGACTATCTGGAGGGCCTTGACCACGATATTCTGTTTCGTACCCCCGGTCTTATGCCCTTTGATCCGCACCTCGAGGCTGCAAAAGCGCACGGCAGTCTGCTGACCTCGGAGATGGAAGTGTTTCTGGCCCTTTGCCCCTGTAAAGTGATTGCCATTACCGGCAGCGACGGGAAGACCACAACCTCGACCATCATTGCCGAGTTGCTGAAAGCATCAGACTACCGTGTCCATCTGGGCGGCAACATCGGTAACCCGCTCCTGTGTGAGATCCCGGACATGCGCCCTGACGATATTGTGGTTCTCGAACTCAGCTCCTTCCAACTCCACAGCATGCACTGCAGCCCGGATATTGCGGTGATTACGAATCTGACACCCAACCATCTCGACAAGCATAAGGACTTTCAGGACTATATCGATGCCAAGCGGGAGATCCTCATAAACCAGACGGAAAGCAGCCGCCTGATCCTGAACGCGGATGACGCGCACACGCCCTATTATGAAAGCTTCGCGAGAGCACATGTCAGCCATTTTTCTGACAGGCAGTCAATTTCTGAAGGCGCTTATCTTAAAAACGGTGTTCTTACCCGCGTAAGCGGGGGAGAGGAAAGACCTATTCTGCCGAAATCCGAAATCCGCATTCCTGGCGAGCACAACGTGCTCAACTATCTCACGGCCTTTGCCGCAACGGAAGGGCTTGTACCGGATGAGATCTGCGCGAAGATCGCGCGGGAGTTTGCCGGGGTGGAGCATAGACTCGAAATCGTACGCACGCTCCACGGCATTACCTATATCAATGATTCCATAGGCTCCAGTCCTACGCGAACCATTGCGGGTCTGCGCGCCATGCGGGTAAGACCAATCGTCATTGCCGGCGGTTATGACAAACAAATCCCCTTTGATGAATTGGGCGATGCATTGTGCGAGTATGCCAAGGCTGTCTTTCTTACAGGTGATACGTCTGAGAAAATCCGCGACGCCATCACTGCGTCTGAGCATTATGCCGACAGCAATCTGATCATTGAGATGGATGACGAATTCAAAACCGCTGTCCTCCATGCGTCACATGCTGCCCGGAATGGGGACATCGTGCTTTTTTCCCCAGCCTGCGCGTCCTTTGACCATTTCAAAAACTTTGCCGAACGCGGCAGATACTTCAAGTCCATCATCATGGATCTTGAATAAACGGAGTGAACATGAAGATTTCTGACATCAAACCTGAAGTATATGACATGGCAAAGTGTGCGGAGGCGAAGCTCCGTGCACGCTTTCAGGAGATCGATGAGGTCGCCCAGGCCAATACATGCAAGGTCATGGAGGCTTTTCAGAACCACCGCGTCTCCGACGCCTGCTTTGCCGGGACCACAGGCTACGGCTACGACGATCTGGGCCGTGAAACCCTGGATAAAATCTATGCAGATGTTTTCGGCACGGAGGCGGCGCTTGTCCGAATCCAGTTCGTCAACGGTACCCACGCTTTGACAGCAGCTATGTTCGCCTTGGCGAAGCCGGGACAGAAAATCCTTGCCGTCACCGGCAAGCCATACGATACCCTGCGCACTGCCATCGGTATTTCCGGAGACAGCTTTGGCTCACTCAAGTTTTACGGCATTGACTATGGACAGGTGGAGCTTGCTGCCGACGGCGGCCCCGACTATGCTGCCATTGCCGAGGCGGTACAGGATGAGAGCGTGGCGGGTGTCATGATCCAGCGCTCACGTGGGTATGAGGACCGCAAGAGCTTGTCGGTTCAGGAGATCGGCAGGATCATCGAAACTGTGAAGTCCATAAATCCCGCTGTCCATATCATGGTGGATAACTGCTATGGGGAGTTTACTGATACCATTGAGCCGGGCAATGTGGGTGCGGACCTTGTGGTCGGCTCTCTTATCAAAAATCCCGGCGGCGGCATCGCCCCGACGGGGGCTTATATTGCGGGCAAAGCCGAACTGGTGGACCGCGCGGCCATGCGCCTCACCACCCCCGGCATCGGCGGGGAGTGCGGCTCCAGCCTCGGCAACAACCGCCTGCTCTTCCAGGGCCTGTTCATGGCGCCCCATGTGGTGGCGCAGGCACTTAAAACCGCCTGCTTCTGCGCGGCTATGATGGAGGAGCTGGGCATTGAAAGTTCTCCGGCGGCTCTTGACACGCGCTCGGACATCATCCAGATGGTCAGGCTCGGCACACCCGAGAATATGAAGCGCTTCTGCCTCGGCATCCAGGCAGGCGCGCCGGTGGACTCCTATGTCACGCCGGAGCCCTGGGCCATGCCCGGCTATGACTGCCCGGTCATCATGGCGGCGGGCTCCTTCATCCAGGGCTCGTCCATTGAACTGTCGGCCGACGGACCCATGCGTGAGCCATACATCGTCTACATGCAGGGAGGCCTGACCTATGAATCCGGAAGGCTCGGCATCATGATGGCGGTCAGCGCAATGATGGACAAGTAAAGCGCATATACTGGGTGTATGGGGGTGATTCCCATGCACCGCAGAGTACATCGGCCAAAGCAGCGCTTTCGCTACAGCGTCGGCCCGGCATCACCTGTAAAGCGGATCGGGACGGGGCTGACACTTCTGCTCCTTCTCATCGGCTTTTGCGTTTTCATCTCCGGGGCGGCCGTTTTTTTTAACAACATCTCCTGCCACATCGCTGTGTCTGACGCCTGTGACATTGTCACTGCGGAGGTGAACTCCGTTATAGCGGATGTGATGGCGGAAGGGGACTATGACGCGGAGACCTTTGTATCTCTCGACAAAAACGAAGCGGGAGAGATCACCGCCGTCAGCTCCAACATGGCCCGCATCAACGCCTTGTCTGCCGAGATCCTGGAACGCGTGGTCGGGGCTACCGAAAACCGCAGACTGAATGTGAGTGTCCCGCTTGGAAATCTGACCGGCATCAGCCTCCTGATGGGGCGGGGGCCGGGTGTTCCCGAGGAGATCATCATGATGACCTCGTCCCGTGTGGAGTTCCAGAACAATGTGGTGACGGCGGGCATCAACCAGACCAAGCACCAGATCAATCTGGAAGTGATCGTGGATATCGACATTCTCATCCCCTGGGGGACCGAGAGCGCGCAGGTCGTGAACGAGGTTCTGATCGCGGATGTGACTGTTGTAGGGAAAATACCTGAAACCTATTTGAATATACCGTAGAGGGTGAAACCATGGACGTACAAAAGGAAATCGACAAACTCCGCAGAGAGATCAACTATCACAGCCGCCTTTACTATGTGGAGGATGCACCCGTCATCTCCGACTATGACTTTGATATGCTCATGCAGCAGCTCAAAAAGCTGGAGGCAGAGCACCCGGAGCTTGTCACGCCCGATTCCCCGACCCAGCGCGTGGGTGGGCAGGCTCTGAGCAAGTTTGAGCAGGTGCAGCATCAGGTCCCGCTGGAGAGCCTGACGGACGTTTTCTCCATCGACGAGCTCTATGCCTTCGGCGACCGCATGGACTCCCTGATCGATGGCCCTCACGCCTATACCGTGGAGCCTAAGATCGACGGGCTCTCCATGTCACTCGAGTACGAAAACGGCGTCTTTGTCCGCGGCGCGACCCGCGGCGACGGCCTCATCGGCGAGAACGTGACCGAGAATCTGCGCACCGTGCGTTCTCTGCCGCTGCGCATCGAGAACGCCCCCGAGCGCCTCATCGTACGCGGCGAGGTCTATATGTCCAAGGCGGTCTTTCAGGAACTCAACGCCCAGCGGGAGATCAGCGGGGAAGCGCTGCTTGCCAATCCCCGCAACGCCGCCGCAGGTTCCATGCGTCAGCTTGACCCGAAGATTGCCGCCTCCCGCAAGCTGGATATCGTCTGCTTCAACATGCAGTACAGCTCCGACGGCGGATATTTCAGCCACGCGCAGACCCTCGACGCCATGAAGGCCATGGGCTTTCCAACAGTGCCCTTTGTGCGCTATGACAAGATCGAGGACTGCGTGGAGCGCATCGCATGGCTCGGCGAGCACCGCGATGAACTCGCCTATGACATGGACGGCGCGGTCATCAAGATCGACTCGCTCTCTCAGCGCGAAGTCCTCGGCAGCACTGCGAAAGCGCCGCGCTGGGCGGTAGCCTTCAAGTACCCGCCTGAGAAGAAGGAGAGCAAGGTGCTTGATGTAGTGGTGCAGGTGGGCAGGACCGGTGTTCTGACCCCGAAGGTGATCGTGGAGCCGGTGCGCCTTGCGGGCACTACAGTCTCAGCGGCGACGCTTCACAATCAGGACAACATCGACCGACTGGATCTTCGCATCGGCGACACAGTGCTGCTTCAGAAGGCGGGGGAGATCATCCCGGAGGTCCTGTCCGTCAACAAGGACAAGCGCCCCGACTGGGCGGTGCCGTTCGTCATGCCGGACATTTGCCCTGAGTGCGGCTCACCTGTCGTGCGGGATGAGGACGGCGCGGCCCTTCGCTGCACTAGCCCGGAATGCCCGGCACAGCGGCTGCGCAACATCGCACACTTTGCCTCCCGCGAGGCCATGGACATTGACGGTCTCGGCATCTCGGTCTGTGAGAGCCTCATCAATAACGGCCTGGTTTCCTCCGCGGCTGATCTCTATTACCTTGAGAAGGACAAGGTCGCGCAGCTTGAGCGCATGGGCGACAAGTCTGCCGCCAATCTCATGACCGCCATCGAAAACAGTAAGAGCGCCGGTCTTGCGCGCCTTCTCTGCGCTTTCGGAATCCGCCAGGTTGGTCAGAAGGCCGCCAAGGTCCTGGCTGCCCATTTTACCGATCTCGATTCGCTTATGGCGGCGAAGACCGAGGAACTCACCGCCATCCCCGATATCGGCGGCATCACAGCAGACTTTATTACCGAGTGGTTCTCGCTGCCACAGTCTATGCACCTCATTGGCAGACTGCGCGCGGCGGGCGTGGACTTTACGAGTCACGAGGAGAAAAAGGATGACCGCTTTGCCGGGCAGACCTTTGTCCTCACCGGTACGCTGTCAAAGTATACTCGCGATGAGGCCAGCGCCATTATCGAGAGTTTAGGCGGCAAGTCCTCCGGCTCCGTCAGTAAAAAAACAAGTTATGTTCTCGCGGGTGAAAACGCGGGCAGCAAGCTCACCAAGGCGGAAAGCCTCGGCATCCGCATCATCAGTGAAGACGAGTTTGAAGAAATGATACAGTGACAATTGAATAGCAAAGAACGCGGAGACGGTAATCGTCTCCGCGTTCTTATAAACGTTTCTTTACTTGATGGAAGGGGAGGTGTCCTTCTGGATGACGTCGTGGGCACCGCCTTCGACGATGGAGGTGGGGGAGACCAGCGTCAGCACGGCCTTTTCCTGCAGTTCGGGAATGCTCATGGCTCCGCAGTTGCACATGGCATGGCGCACTTTGCTGAGCGTCAGGGCCACGTTGTCCTTGAGGGAACCGGCGTAGGGGACGTAGGAGTCCACGCCTTCCTCAAAGCTGAGCTTCTTGTCGCCGCCCATGTCATAGCGTTGCCAGTTGCGGGCACGGGCCGAGCC
>JBGUQD010000112.1:0-17904 GCA_045130755.1 Candidatus Limivicinus sp.
GGGTCAGGGCTGTCTGCAGCAGCTCCCGGTCACGGAAATGATATCCGATTTTTTCTTCCAGCTTATACATCAGTCTTCCGCTTTCAGCTTCATGTATTCGATGTTGTCCTCAATGTCCTGCGCCACATTGGCGTTCACATAGGCTACGGCCTGGCGCACGGCGGCAAAGAGGCTGTCGGCGTTGGAGGAGCCGTGGGCCTTGATGACGGGCTTGGAGATGCCGACAAAGGCGGTGCCGCCGACCTCGTTGACGTCCATGGATTTCTTCATGGCGGTCAAATCGTTCTTTAAAACAGCAGCCGCCAGCTTGTTCTTGGTGCTCTTGTAGAACACGCCCTTGAGGGATTTCATCAGGAACTTGATGGTTCCCTCAGTGGCTTTGAGCATGACATTGCCGGTAAAACCGTCGGTCACGACAACATCGGCCGCGCCCGCGAAGACACCGGTGCCCTCGACGTTGCCGACAAAGTTGATGCGCCCCTCGTCCCCCGCCTTTTTCAGCAGGGCAAAAGCCTGGTGCTGGAGCTCGCCGCCCTTGGTGTCCTCGGTGCCGACATTCAGAAGGCCGACGCGCGGGTTTAAGCAGCCCATCATTTTCTTTGCGTAAAAGCTTCCCATATAGGCAAACTGCAGGAGGTATTCGGGGGTGCACTCCACATTTGCGCCGCAGTCGATGAGCATGATACCGTGCTCGCCTGCAGGCAGGACCGGGGCCATGGCGGCCCGGCGGATACCGCGGATGCGCTTGACGATCAGCGTCGCCCCGGTCAGCAGCGCGCCGGTAGACCCTGCAGAGACCACCGCGTCGCCCTTGCCGTCGCGCAGAAGGTTCAGGGCAACCGTCATGGAAGAATCCTTTTTGCGCCTTGTTGCGGTGCTGGGGTCATCCTCCATGGTCACCACTTCACGGGCGTTCACGATCTCTGCCTGATAGAGCTCGTCCCCCTCCAGGCAGGCCTCAATTTCTTCCTTGCGGCCGACCAGCACGATATCCACACCGAGCTCCTTTTTCGCGCGCAGGGCACCCTTTACGATTTCACCGGGCGCGTTGTCGCCGCCCATGGCGTCAATGATGATCCTCAATGCGGAAAACCTCCTTCTCTTTCAGCTTTTCTATGATCTCAAGAGAACGCTTCGAGATCTCCGCGTTCTTGTTTCTCTTTCCTTTGACCCGGTAGTCCAGGGGCTTGATGATGCCGAAGTTTACGTTCATGGGCTGGAAGTCGCCCACGCTGCCGCCGGAGATGTAGAGCCCCAGCGCGCCGATGGCGGTCTCCTGCGGGAAGTCAACAGCTTCAAGCCCCAGCACGCGTGCGGCGGTCTCGATGCCCACCAGCATGCCGGAGGCCGCGGACTCCACATAGCCCTCCACACCGGTCATCTGCCCGGCAAAGCTGATGCGCGGATCGGATTTCAGGCGGTAGTATCTGTCCAGAAGCTGCGGGCTGTTGAGATAGGTATTGCGATGCATGACGCCGTAGCGCACAAACTCCGCATTTTTCAGCGCCGGGATCATGGAAAAGACCCTCTTCTGTTCACCCCAGGTGAGGTGTGTCTGGAATCCCACCAGGTTGTAGATTGTCCCGTCGGCATTGTCGCGCCTTAACTGCACGACAGCATAGTTATTCTTCCCCGTACGGGGATCGACCAGACCCACGGGCTTGAGGGGGCCATAGCGCAGGGTGTCCACCCCGCGGCGCGCCATGACCTCCACGGGCATGCAGCCCTCGAACACACCGCCGTCGTCAAAGCCGTGCACCTCCGCCTCTTTGGCGGAGACCAGCTCTTTCACAAAAGCCAGATACTCGTCCTTGTCCATGGGGCAGTTTACATAATCCGCCGTCCCCTTGTTGTAGCGGGAGGCGAAAAAGGCGCTTTCCATGTCCACGCTCTCGAGTGTCACGATGGGAGCCACCGCGTCATAGAAGTGCAGGTCGCTGTCCGGGCAAAGGGCGGCGATCTTCTCCGCGATGGCATCGCTGGACAAAGGCCCCGTGGCGATGACCACTTCCCCATCCGGGATTTCGGTGGCCTCGGCGGAGACGAGCTCCACATTGGGGTGATTCGTCAGCTTGTCCGTAATGTATTTGGCAAAGCCCACGCGGTCAACGGCCAGCGCGCCGCCCGCCGCCACGCGGTTAGTATCGGCGCTTTCCATGATGAGGGAACCCATGGCGCGCATTTCGGCCTTGAGAAGGCCGACGGCGTTGGAGAGCTCATCGCTTCTCAGGGAGTTGGAGCACACCAGCTCGCCGAAATACGGGGAGGAATGGGCCGGGGTCATCTTCCCCGGCTTCATTTCCACGAGCCTGACGCGGATACCGCGATTTGCAAGCTGCCAAGCGCATTCGCTTCCGGCAAGACCCGCGCCCAGTACCGTTACCTGTTCCATGGCTTATTCCTCCGCTGCCGCCTTTTTCGAGGCGGTCTTGCGGGTCGCGGTTTTCTTCGCTGCTGTGGTCTTCGCAGCAGCCTTCTTTGCTGCCGTCTTCTTCACGGCCGTTCTCTTTTCGGCGGCTGCGGCAGCTTTCTTTTCCTCTGCGGCAGCCTTCTTCTCGGCCTTTTTCGCCTCGGCTTCCGCCTTTTCTTCAGGGGTCTTTTTCTTATACGTCCGCTTGTCCTCTGGAACAAAGTTCGGGCATTCCTCGTTGATGCAGAAGGATTTGAGCGGTCCCCTGCCGCTGTGCTTGAACATGGTCTTGCCGCAGATGGGGCAGAAGTCCTTGGTGGGCACATCCCAGGTGATGAAGCCGCAGTCGGTGCCGCGCTCGCAGGCGTAGAAGACATAGCCCTTCTTGCTGGTGCGCTTGAGGATGCGGCCTCCGCACTTGGGGCACTTGCCCGGCATTTCGATGACGATGGGCTTGGTGAAGGTGCAATCCGGGAAGCCGGGGCATGCCAGGAAATAGCCGAACTTGCCCTTCTTGACCACCATCTGCCTTCCGCAGACGTCGCAGTATTCGTCGCTCAGAATGTCCGGCACCTTGAGGCGCACGCCGTCCAGGGCCTCCTCGGCCTCGTGCAGTTCCTTGCTGAAGCCGCCATAGAAATTTTCCAGCACGGAGCGCCATTCGGCCTTGCCGCTTTCGATCTCGTCCAGCTCGGACTCCATCTGATTGGTGAACTTGAGGTCCACGATGTCGGCAAAACGCTCCTTCATGAGGCTCGTGACTACCTGGCCCAGCGGGGTGGGCTTGAGGTACTTGCCCTCCTTGATGACGTAATCGCGCGCGGTGATGGAGGAGATAGTGGGCGCATAGGTCGACGGGCGGCCAATGCCCTTTTCCTCCATGGCACGGATGAGGGTAGCCTCGGTATAGCGGGCGGGCGGCTGGGTAAACTGCTGCTCGCTCATCATTTTTTCAAGGTTGAGTTCCTGCCCCTCGCTGAGACTGGGCAGGGGGTTTGCAAGCTCGCTGGATTCCTCGTCCCTGGATTCCTCGTAGACGGCGGTATAGCCCTTGAACTTGAGCTCGGAATAATTGGCCCGGAAGGTATAGCCCGCGGAATCGACATCCACCGAGACATTGTCGTACACGGCGTTTGCCATCTGACAGGCGGTGAAGCGGCCCCAGATCAGGCGGTACAGGCGGTACTGCTCCTGGGTCAGGTCCTTGCGGACGAGCTCGGGCGTGAGGGCAACGTCCGTGGGGCGGATGGCCTCATGGGCGTCCTGGGCGCCGGCCTTGGTCTTGAAGTGGCGCGGCTTGCCGGGGTAGTACTCCGGGCCGTAGTGGCCGGTGATATAGTCCCGCGCGGCGGCGAGGGCTTCCTCGCTGAGGCGCAGGGAGTCGGTACGCATATAGGTGATGAGGCCGATGGAGCCGTGGCCGGTCACTTCCACGCCCTCATAGAGCTGCTGGGCAATGGACATGGTGCGCCGCGGCGTCATGCTGAGTCTGCGGGATGCCTCCTGCTGCAGAGTGGAGGTGATGAAGGGAGGCGCGGGGGATTTCTGCTTTTCGCCGCGCTTGACGTTATTCACCGTGAAAGCCGCGCCCTCCACGTCAGCAAGGACACTGTCCACCTCGTCCTTCGAGTGCAGCTCCTGCTTCTTGTCGCCCTTGCCGTAAAAGCGCGCGGTGAAGGAGGAATTGTCCACCCCGCAGTTGAGGCGGGCGTCCAGGAGCCAGTATTCCTGGGGCACGAAGGCCTCGATCTCCTCCTCACGGTCCACCACCATACGTGTGGCGACGGACTGGACGCGGCCTGCGCTCAGACCCTTTTTGACCTTCTTCCAGAGAAGCGGCGAGAGCTCATAGCCCACGATTCGGTCGAGGATGCGGCGCGCCTGCTGAGCGTCCACCAGGTCCTGGTCGATGCTGCGGGGGTTCTGGATACTTTCGGTGACGACCTTCTTCGTGATCTCGTTGAAGGTGACGCGCTTGGCCTTGCTGTCGTCCAGCTCCAGAAGCTCCTTTAAATGCCAGGAGATGGCCTCGCCCTCGCGGTCAGGGTCAGTGGCGAGAAAGACGGTCCTGGCGTCCTTCGCTTCTTTCTTGAGCTCATTGATGAGCTCGCGCTTGTCCCGCACGGGGATATACTGCGGCTCAAAGCCGTGCTCTATATCAACGCCCATCTTGCTCTTGGGCAGATCTCTCAGATGTCCCATGGACGCGGTCACCTTGTAGCCGCTGCCCAGATATTTCTCGATCGTCTTCGCCTTGGCGGGCGACTCCACGATGACGAGATCCTTTGCCTTTGCCATTGTGTTTCCTCACTTTTGCTTTGTTATATTCAGGCTGACGCGCCTGCCGGCCACCCGCCGGATGAAGCCCTTGATCTCCAGGATCGTGAGCTGTGACAACACCTTTGCCGCGCTCATGCCGGTGGCCTCGATGATATCGTCGATATGCGTTTCGCCCCGGCCGATGGCCGTGACGATCTGCAATTGATCCGCGCTCAGCTTGCTGAGTTGTTCATGCAAGTCAATATATCCCGCGCCTTGTTCCTTGTCAATCTCTTTTTTTGTCGAGGCCGCAGGCGCTCTGTCGGATTCGGCTTTGGGTGCGGGCACTTTTTTCCCGCTTTTTGCATGCGCGGGGACCGGCTCGGGATCGGGAGCCTGGCACTTTTCACCGTTGGGTCTTCGAAGCTTGTTGGGATAGATAAGGGCAAAGTCCTCCAGCACATCCCAGCCGCAGGCAGCGGGCCGTGCGCCCTGCTTGAGAAGCGTCATGATCCCGGCGGCGTTCTCGGCGTCGGCATTGCCGGGCACGGCGAAAATTTCTCGTCCCTGCTCCAATGCCTCGCGGGCAAAGAGCAGCGTGCCGCTCTGCTGCGGCGCTTCCACCACGCACACCGCATGGGACAGGCCGGAAGCGATTCGGTTTCGTTCCCGGAAAAACCGTCTCTGCGGTTCGGTCCCGGGCGGGTACTCTGACACGAGCGCCCCGGTGGCAGCCACATCCTCCCGCAGTTCCCCGTCCCGCCCGTGGGCGGTGCCGAGAACGCCGATGCAGATGCCGCCGGCAAGCAGGCAGCCGCGCGCCGCGGCGCGGTCAACGCCCTCTGTCAGACCGGAGACGACGATGCCGCCGCATTTGGCGATTTCAAAAGCGATGTCCCGCCCCATCTTGAGGCCGTAAGGGGTGGCGCTGCGCGTGCCGATGACGGCGACGGAGGGGATCGCGTCCACATCCGGGAGCCGCCCCTTGATATACAGTACCACAGGCGGGTCATAGATATTCTTCAGGCGCTGCGGATAAGCGGTGTCCGCGATTGTCAGGATCGTGATGTTCTCCCGGCGGCAGATCTCCATGATGCGGTCTGCCTCTCTGAGATCGCGCCGTTCGAATTGTTCTGCCTCAAACGTCGACAGGCCCTGGATAGTTTTCAATTCGCCGGCGGGCGCGTGAAAGGCCTTTTCCGCGTCGCCGTAATGTTCGGCAAGGGCAAAGCGGGCACGCGGATTTGCCGCGCTCACGCTCGACAGCCATACCCAGTATCGGATGGAGGACATCCCATATCCCGCCTCTCATTATAGTTTATCTCGCCATTTCCCATAACACGATCGACGCGGCGACGGCGGCGTTGAGGGACTCGCTGCCGGGCGACATGGGGATGATGAGTTCCCCGTCGCATTGAGTCAGAAACTCCTCGCTCAGGCCCTGCCCCTCACTGCCCACAGCGACAACAGCGTTTGAAAGCTGCAGCGAGCGGATATCGGCAGCGCGATCGGACAGCGCCGCGCCGTAGAGTTTTAAGCCGTTGCGATCGACGATCGCGCGGACATCATCTGCGCTGCAATGGATGATCCTCTCCCGGAAGATCGCGCCCATGGTGGCCCGTGCCGTCTTGGGGCTGTACACATCCGCGCAGGCGCCGCAGAGGATCACGGTGTCAACGCCCATGGCGGCGGCAGTGCGGATGACGGTTCCTACGTTGCCGGGATCCTGCACGTTTTCAAGCAAAATCGCGCGTGTAAAAACCGGTTCCGCTTCTTCGGGCAGTGCCAGCGTAAAAAGCGGGCCGGGGCTGTTTTTCATCGGGGAAACGTAATCAAAAAGCTCCGCCGGGGCGGTATACTGCCGTGCCGCTGCGGGCAGCGCGGTCTTCCCCGGCCTCTCCTTCCAGAGGACGCAGCGCAGTTCCGCGCCCTTGTCCAGGGCCTCGGCAAGGAGCTTGTGCCCGTCACAGAGGTATTCGCCCTGCTCGCGGCGGAACGCGGCGTCGGCGGCAAGCGTGCGCAGACGCTGTATGATCGCGTTTTTCCTTGAGGTGATATGTTCGACAGCCATGCGGCGTTTCCCTTTCCGTACCCGGTTTATGATACTATTATAATAACAGCGACAAAATAATAATACAAGTTCCCCTGTTTCGCAAGAGTGAAAACATCCCGGCCCGCAAAAACGAGCCGGGATGAAAGCTGTTACATGCCCCAGACGAGCCAGGTGAAGGCAGCGCCCACGATCACCGCCGTGAGGGTGAAGGGAACGCCGATGCGCAGGAAGTCGCCGGTGGTGACCTCCTCGCCGTTTTTGCGCAGGATGCCGATGGCCGTGATGTTGGCCGAGGCCCCGATGGGGGTGAGGTTGCCGCCGAGGGTCGCGCCGATGAGCAAGCCGAAGTAAAAGACCGTGGGATCGACCCCCATAAGTCCGGCGATGCCGCGCACCACTGGCAGCATGGTAGCGACGTAGGGAATGTTGTCGATAAAGGCGGACAGCACCACTGACACGCCCACGATCAGCACGTACAGGCGCAGGGGGTTGTTGCCCGCGAGCTTGTGGAACATGCCGGCCGCAGCGTCAATGACACCGGCGGAGCGGATGCCCTCGATCACCATGAACAGGCCGAAGAGGAGCAGCAGTGTGTCTGTGTCCATCTCCTTCGCGGCTCTGGCAAAGGGGTTGGAGCTGTGTTCGCGGATGCTCTGGCGGATCAGGCCGATGAGGGCAAAGAGCACACAGGAAAGGCCGCTGCGCAGACCGTGCAGCGTTTTGAGGAACCCGTCCGCTTTGGGCTCCGGGACAAAGGACATGCAGATGAGAAGCAGGACGGTGCCGATCATGAGCCAGCTGGGCACAAGGTCGTCCACCTCGGTCTCGACGCGGCTTTCCACCTTATCCGTATACTTGCGGAACAGGAACATCAGCACCAGCAATGACGCGAGCGCGCCCAGCTCCGTGCTGAAGAAGATGCTGGCCTTGCCCTTGAACCAGAAGAATTCCATGAAGTTCATATTCGCAAAGCCGCCCAGGAGGATACTGGTGGTGTCGCCCACGAGGGTTGCCGCGCCCTGCAGATTGGAGGAGACGGAGATGGCGATCAGCACCGGCACGGGGGAAATCTTGAGCTTGCGGGAGATGGCAAGCCCTACCGGGGCCACCATCAGGAGCGTGGCGACGTTATCGACAAAGGCACTCACCACACCGGCGAAGAGACTCAGCACCGTGACGGCCCACATGACGTTCGGCACCTTGCACATCATCATCTCCGCAAGCCTTGCGGGCATGCGGCTTTCGATAAAGAGCGTGACGGTACACATGGTGGCAGAGATCATCAGCAGCACGTTATAGTCCACCGCCTTGAGCGCCGACAGCGGGGTCATCTCAAAGAAGCCCAGCGCGCCGAGGATCAGCATCACGACCGCCGAGCCGAGCGCGATATACGGGCGGAGCTTCTGAAAGCTCAGCATGAGGATATAAGTGACGATAAATACAATCAGGGCCGGAATCAAGGCAATCCCTCCAAATATATTTTCTACATTGTTTCACGATTGAGTAAAAAAAGAGACCTTTACCGCGAAAACCCATCGGTAAAAGTCTTGCCGTTTAACAAGCAGACCGGGAGCAAAAGCTCCGGGGATGGCGATCTGCCCGACGCATAACGCGCCGGCTACTCCCTGTTACGCGGGTATCGTATCACAGGCCGGCGGGATTGTCAAAGGGAGAATTGCGGCGCCGTACATTTTTGCATTTTTTTCGCATCGGCAGTAGAAAAGTCTTATACATGGTGATAAAATGGATTTATCAAAAACAAGGGAGTGATCTCCGTGGATACCATCAGACCCGAGCTGAGCGAAATCATGGCGGCATCCCGCCGTCTGAAATCCATTCTGCACCATACCGAGCTGGATCTCTCCTCCACCTTTTCCCGCATGACCGGCGGCAACATCTATCTCAAATGCGAAAACCGGCAGAAGACCGGTTCGTTTAAAATCCGCGGCGCTACCAACAAGCTCTCCGCCATGGTCGAGCGGGGCGAGCGCTGTCCGGTTGTGGCCTCCTCCGCCGGAAACCACGCCCAGGGCGTGGCCTGCGCAGCTTCGGCTTTCGGCATTCCGGCCACTATCGTCATGCCCAAAAACGCCCCCATCGCCAAGATTCAGGCAACCGAGGGCTATGGTGCCAGGGTCGTCCTTGCGGGCGAAGTGTATGACGATGCCTATGCCAAAGCCTGCGAGATCTGCAAAGACGAGGGCGCGGCCTTCCTCCATCCCTACAACGATCTCGAGGTCATCGCGGGTCAGGGGACACTGGGGCTTGAGATCCTCGGCGATCTGCCCACGGTGGACATGATCATCACCCCCGCGGGCGGCGGCGGGCTGCTGGCCGGCGTAATCGCCGCGGTCAAACAGGTAAACCCCCGCGTCAAGGTCTACGGCGTGCAGGCCGAGGGAGCAAACGCCATCGCCCAGAGCTTTCGGGAAAAGCGCCTGGTGAGCACAGCGACCGCCTCCACCATTGCCGACGGTATCGCGGTCAAGAGTCCCGGCGACATCACCGTGGGCATCATCAACGATTTCTGTGACGGTGTGGTCACGGTGTCAGACACGCAAATCGCGGACGCCATCCTGCTTTTGATGGAGCGCTGCAAGATGATCGTGGAGCCTGCGGGCGCAACGCCGGTTGCGGCCGTACTCAACAACAAGATCGACGTCAAGGGTAAGAACGTGGTGTGCGTGCTCTCCGGCGGCAACATCGACGTGAGCTTCGTGCAGAGCATCATCGAGCAGGGCATGGCGGCCCGCCACCGCCGCATCCGCTTCACGGCAAGGCTTCTGGACAAGCCGGGCAGCCTCGTGCAGGTGCTGAATATTCTGGCCGAGAGCGGGGCCAACATTCTCACCATCGAGCACGACAAGCTTGCCGCGGGCCTCAACCCCAACGAGACAAAGGTGCATATCGCCTGTGAGGTCGGCGGCAAAGCCCATGGCCAGGCGGTACTGGATGAGCTGAAAAACCATGGCTACGAAGTGGAACTGAATTAAAACAAAGCCTCCTTCGCTTGAAGGAGGCTTTGTTATGTTAATTGTTTTATGTTTTCTATTTTATGTTTATCTATTTATTCTTTTATGTCATTTGTATTATGTTGCTTTAGTTATGTTTATTATATTATGTTATCCTTAAAAGCAAAGCCGGTTCAGGGATAAACCTTGAACCGGCCTTTGTTACAGCAGTTTTACAAGAATAGATTTATGGCGGCAGTTAATTTTTATGTCAACCCATCTCCGGATAAAGTGGGAACTTCTTGCACAGGGCGATAACCTGCTCTTTCACCTCGGGGACGGCGGCTTCGCCCTGGTCGATGAGGCGGGCGATCATGGCGCCGATCTGACGCATCTCCGCTTCCTTCATGCCGCGGGTGGTGACGGCCGGGCTTCCAAAGCGCATGCCGGAGGTCGCCTTGACCCCCAGGGTATCAAAGGGGATGGTGTTCTTGTTGGCTGTGATGTTCGCCATATCCAGAAGCTCCTGGACTTCCGCCCCGGTCTTGCCGCGGCTCATGACGTCGGCCAGCATGAGGTGGTTGTCCGTACCGCCGGACACCAGGCGCACGCCGCGCTTACTCAGCTCATCGGCCAGCGCCGCGGCGTTGAGCACGATCTGGTGCTGGTAAGCTTTGAATTCATCGCTCAGGTCTTCCTTGAAGCAGACGGCCTTGGCGGCGATGATGTGCATGAGCGGCCCACCCTGAGTGCCCGGGAAAATACCGGAGTTGATCTTCTTTTTGAGTTCGTCCGTGCACAGGATCAGTGCGCCGCGAGGGCCGCGGAGGGTCTTGTGCGTGGTGGTGGTGACCACATGGGCGTAGGGCACCGGATTCGGGTGTTCCCCGGCGGCGACGAGGCCCGCGATATGGGCCATGTCCACCATGAAGTAGGCGCCCACGGAATCGGCGATCTCGCGCATGCGTTTAAAGTCGATGACGCGGGGATAGGCACTGGCGCCGGCGATGAGGAGCTTCGGCTTCTCTTCCTCGGCCCGCTGCTGCACCGCATCGTAGTCGATCATCTCGGTCTCGGGATCGACACCGTAGAAGGTGGCGTTGAAGTATTTGCCGGAGATAGACGCCTTCGAGCCGTGGGTCAGGTGTCCGCCGTGACTGAGATCCATGCCCATGATGGTGTCGCCCGGCTTCAACAGCGCCAGGTAAACCGCCACATTGGCCTGAGAGCCGGAGTGCGGCTGGACGTTGGCATGCTCGGCGCCGAAGAGCTTCTTGGCTCTCTCGATGGCGAGGTTCTCCACTTCGTCCACATACTGGCAGCCGCCGTAGTAACGCGCGCCGGGATAACCCTCGGCGTATTTATTGGTGAGATGGCTGCCCATGGCCTCCATCACCGCGGGCGAGACAAAGTTCTCGGATGCGATCAGTTCGAGATGATCCCGCTGACGCTCGAGCTCGCGCATCATGGCGCCGTAAACCTCGGGGTCCTGCGTTTTGATATGTTCGTACATGGAGTTTTTCTCCTTTTCTTCTTATAATTCGCCGTGCATTATACATGATTGATCGGAGATTGACAACAACAATACGAAGACAATTGCGCTTGAAAGTTTTATAGGCTCATGATACTATGAATCTACTAAATCCTTTTTACAGGAGGCAACGAAAATGAAAGCAATCCTGAAATTTATCCTGATCCTGCTTCTGGTCGTGGTGATCGCGGTGGGCGGTCTGCTGGGCTGGCTGACCGCGACGGAGTTCAGTCCTGCGCCCACGGAAAGCGTGGAAGTCGGACGTCCCGGCGAGGGCGGAGCGGTCCCGGCCGGCGAGGTGCTGACCGTGCTGAACTGGAACGTGGGCTATGCCGGTCTCGGCCGGAATGAAGATTTCTTTATGGATGGCGGCAAACGCTCCAAGCCCGACAAGCCCGATGTCGTGTATGCCTATCTCGACGGGATTATGAAGACCATCCGGGAGCAGGCGCCCGATCTGGTGTTGCTGCAGGAGGTGGACGCCGACTCCGGGCGCACTTATGAGATTGACGAGAGACCCTATCTGGAAACAGATATGGACAACACGGCCTTCGCCATGAACTATTCCTGCCCCTTCGTGCCCGTCCCCTGGCCTCCAATCGGCAAGGTCAACAGCGGCCTGTTCACAATGACCCGGGACCTCAAAATCGAAAGCGCCGAGCGGATCTCCCTCCCCTGCCCCTTCTCCTGGCCGCTTCGGATCGCAAACCTCAAGCGCTGCCTGCTTGTGAGCCATCTGCCCGTCGAGGGCAGCGACAGGGAGCTCGTGCTGGTGAACCTCCATCTCGAGGCCTATGACGACGGCGAGGGCAAGATCGCCCAGACCAACCAGCTCAGGGACTTCATTGAGGCTGAATACGCCAAGGGCAACTATGTGATCGCCGGCGGCGACTTCAACCAGGTCTTCCCCGGCAGTCTTGACGTTTACCCCAACACCCATCCCGAAAACTGGGAGCCGGGCGTGCTGGACGAAAAGCTCCTCCCCGAAGGCTGGACGCTGGCCTATGATCTGTCCGCCCCCACCTGCCGCCTGCTCAATCAGCCTTACGACCCCGCCGACACCGAAGGTACGCAGTACTACGTGATCGACGGCCTGATCCTCTCCCCGAACGTGAAACTCGACAGCGCAGAGACCGTCGATGCGGGCTTTGAAAACTCCGACCATAACCCGGTAAAGATTGCGGTCACGCTGGAGAAATAATATACATAATTCAGTTGACGTAATCCGTTTCTTTGATTTATTGCAGAAAGAACGGCCGTTTCTTCGGAAACGGCCGTTCTTTTCTTATAAAATGATCAGTTGATCTTCAAAGTCTCCCACAGGGAGTTTACATAATCGAGCGTTGCCTGATCCAGGCTGCGGAAAGCGTACTCGTTGTAGAGCTCGCCGAAATTCTCGACGTCGGGGTAAAGGATCTCCATGGCTTCCTCGCCCATCTCTTCGATATAGCCCTCATCCTTGTACACCACGGAATTGGGGGTGGCATAGTAGATGAACTCGGCATTGGCGATGGCGGGCTCGGGAGAGAGCATGTAGTTGATGAAGCGCTCGGCAAGCTCCTTGTTCTGGCAGCAGGAGGGGATGCACATGGCGTCAACAAAGTAGTTGGTGCGCTCGGGGTAGTAGAACTTGAGATCCACGCCCTCAGCCTGGGCGTCGAGCATGGTGAAGTAGTCTCCGGCGTAATAGGTGGCGATGGCAGCCTCACCGGACTCCATCATGTTGTAAATCTCGTCCATGACGTAGCTCTTGACCAGGGGGGCCTGCTTCTTGAGTTCGGCAAGGGCTTTGTCCCAGGAAGCATGGTCGGTGTCGTTGACGTCCAGCCCCAGCTTGTACTGGGCAGTACCGAAGGCATCACGGGAGTTGTTGAACTGGAGGATGTCGCCCTTGTACTTGTCGTTCCACAGCAGATCCCAGCCGCCGGCGTCGGCCTCATCGACCACGTTCGCGTTGTAAATCACGCCCACAACGCCGTAGGTGTAAGGCACGGTGTACTTGTTGTCGGGATCGTAGTACAGGCCGCGGAAGCTCTGGTCGATATTCTCATAGTTGGGGATGTTCTTGAAATCCAGCTCGAGCAGCATGTTCTCATCGCGCATGCGGGCGATCATATAGTCAGAGGGGATGACCACGTCGAAGGAAACAGCGCCGCTGGAGAGTTTGGCATACATGTCTTCGTTGCTGGCAAAGGTGGTATAATTGACCTTGACCTTCTGCTTGTAGGTCTCTTCATACCACTTCTCAAACTCACGCACGGTGTTGAAGGAATCTTCCGAGCCGTCGGAAATGTATTCGCCCCAGTTGTAGACGTTCAGCGTGAGGGTCTTGCCGCTGTCACTGCCGCCTCCGCCGCAGCCGGTGAGAATGAGGGTGCACAGCAGCATGACAGCTACTGCAAGAGCGGTAAATCTTTTCATTTTCTGGACTCCTTTTCCTGCTTTTTCTTGGCTTTCGCCTCCCGGCGCTTCTGGATCGTTTCCTCGTCATAGAGGTTGGAGATGAGCAGCAGCGTCAGGATCACAAAGAAGATGATGGTCGCAAGGGCGTACATCTTCGGGGTGACGGTTTTCTTGGTCATGTTGTAGATGCGGATCGGCAGAGTCTGGAACCCGTTGCCGGAGGTAAAGTAGCTGATGACGAAGTCGTCCAGCGACAGGGTGAAGGCCATGATCATGCCGGTGATGACACCGGGCAGGATCTCGGGCAGCTCCGCCTTGAAGAAGGCGCGCAGCGGGGTGCAGCCCAGATCCATCGCCGCCTCGGGCAGCGCCTTGTCCATCTGTTGGAGCTTCGGCAGTACCTGCAGGATTACATAGGGCAGGCAGAAGGTGATGTGGGCAATGAGCATGGTGCCGAAATTCAGGCTGGTGGCCGCGCCGAAGAGGCGGCCCACAAAGACGAACATGAGCATGAGGGAGATGCCGGTGATGATATCGGGGTTGATCATGGGAATGTTGGTGACGCTGTCCATGGTGGTGCGCAGGACTTTGTTGCGCATTTTGTTGATGCCGACCGCGGCAGCCGTGCCCATGACGGTGGAGATAAGGGCTGCCAGAACCGCGAGGACCAGGGTGTTGACCACAGCCTTGAGCGTCTCATCATCACGGAAGAGTTCCCGGTACCATTTGAGGGAGAAGCCGGAAAAGACCGAAAGACTCTTGGCCTCGTTGAAGGAGAAAACCAGCAGGATCACCATGGGCGCGAAGAGGAAGATCATGATAAGGGCGGTGTAGATTTTCGATGCACGTTTCATAGTCTCCCCCTCCTTACGCGACGATAATTTTGCGGTTTGTGAGCTTCTGCATCAGCTGCATGCAGACAAGCAGGATCACCATCAGGATAAAGGCGATGGCAGCCGCAAAGTGCAGATTGTTGGCCACATACTGGCCTTCGATGGCGTCGCCGATGAGGAAGAACTTGCCGTTGCCGAGCTTCTGGGAGATGTAGAAGGTGCTGATCGAGGGGATGAGCACCATAGTAGTGCCGGAGAGGACACCGGGCAGGCTCAGGGGCCAGATCACGCGGCGCAGCACGCTCAGGGAGGGGCAGCCGAGATCGGAGGCGGCCTCCAGAAGCCGCACGTCGAGCTTTGCCATCACCGAGTAGATGGGCAGCACCATGTACGGGAAATAGTCATACACCATGCCGATGACGACCGCGGTCTCGGTGCCGATGATGTGGATGCGCCCGAGGTGCAGGGCGGAGAGAAAGCTGTTGAGGATGCCGGTATCCTGCAGGATGGTCATCCAGGCGTAGGTGCGGATCAGAAAGTTCATCCACATGGGGATCATGATGAGGGTCATGAGGATATTCTGGGTGCGGCTCTTGGCTCTCGCCATGATGTAGGCCAGCGGGTAGGCCATCAAAAGGCAGATGACGGTCGAGATCACCGCGAGCTTTAACGAGCGCATGAAGATAACGAGGTAGGTGTGAACCTCGCGCACGGTCTCTCCGTCGTCGACCTGCGAGGTCGCGGTGAAGAAGCGGGAGATATTGCCAAAGGTGAAGTGAAAGTTCTGATCCGTGAACGCATAGTAGCCCACGAACAGGAGCGGCACCACGATGAACAGCACGGCCCAGACGGAATAGGGCGTCAGGGTCAGGGTCTGGATAAGGTTACGGGTTTTCTTGTTCATGTCTCCGACCCGCTTTCCGCTTCAAGCTCTTCGAGCTCTTCCAGGGCGACCTCACCGATCTCGTCCATCTCGTCGGAGAAGCTGGAATAGTCGCCGAACATGCCGGAGAATTTGGACTTCTTCATGACGTGGATGGCGTCTGGCTCGATAAACAGGCCGATGTGCTCGTCCACATCGTGGAAGTCCGTGGTCTGGATCATCCACTTGAAGCCGCCGATGTCTACGATGATCTCATAGTGGACCCCCAGGAAGGTGACGGAGGTGACGATGCCGCGCAGGTGTCCCTTCTCTTCGGGCACGATGTCCACATCCTCGGGACGCACCACCACGTCCACCGCCTCGCGCGGGTCGAAGTCCTTGTCCAGGCACTGGAAGGTGTGACCGGAGAAGCGGACCTTGTAGTCCTCGAGCATCACGCCGTCGAGGATGTTCGACTCGCCGATAAAGTCAGCGACAAACGCGTTCTGAGGCTCGTTGTAGATATCCACGGGAGTGCCGATCTGCTGGATGTGGCCCTCGGTCATGACGACCACGGTGTCGGACATGGAGAGGGCTTCCTCCTGGTCGTGGGTAACAAAGATAAACGTGATGCCGGTGGCCTTCTGGATGTTCTTGAGCTCCACCTGCATGTCCTTGCGGAGCTTGAGGTCGAGGGCCGACAGAGGCTCGTCCAGGAGCAGGACTTTGGGCTGATTGACCAGGGCGCGGGCAATGGCGACGCGCTGCTGCTGACCGCCGGAGAGGCTCGTGACGGCGCGCTTTTCAAAGCCCTTGAGGGCAACCAGCGACAGCATCTCGGTCACCGCCTTCTGGATCTCGGCCTTGGGGACCTTCTTTTCCCGCAGGGAGAAGGCCACGTTTTCAAACACGTTCAGATGCGGGAACAGGGCGTAGCGCTGGAATACGGTGTTGACGTTGCGCTTATGGGGCGGCAGGCCGTTGATGTTCTCCCCCATAAAGATAACGTCGCCGCTGTCCGGGGTCTCGAAACCGCCGATGATGCGCAGCAGCGTCGTCTTGCCGCAGCCCGATGGGCCCAGCAGGGTGATAAATTCGTTGTCGTAGATGTCGAGGTTGATGTTGTCGAGCACGACCTCGCCGTCAAAGGATTTTGTGATGTTCTTGATTTCGACGATCTTTTTCATGTCCCAGCCCCCAATGATAAACAAAAAAAGCAGCTATGCAAAGCATAACTGCTGTCAAAAGGCACCGCAAAATGTGCGCATGCAAAGCCCCGCGAAGCAGGGCCCGGCCTCAATGGATTTTAAGAGTCTATATAGCAAAGAACACTTTTACTACTCTTATTGACCATTTCACAGATTTGTATGCTTTTACAAAACCATAAAATTTGAGCTTTTAACTCAATCAATAAGGCAACAGAAGTTGCCGCCGCATTCCGCGGTTCTTCGGCATCCGACCCGGCTGTCCGTATGGCCTTGGCCCTGTGAAGGGCGGTCGATATCCTGCTTCGGATAAACTCGGTATATCCAATTGAGATGACTTATTTTAACAGGATTCGCCAGGGGTGTCAATGCCAATCGCGCTGAAAAACAGTACAAGAATTCCCGCAAAACAGGTGGTTTAATAGCGCACATCCCACAGAATCAGCCCCTGGGCCGGGGCAGTGAAGCCCGCCCGTTCCCGGTCAAGGCTTATCATGGCATCCTGCACGCTCTCGATGCCTCTCTGCCCGCTGCCGACCTCCAGGAGTGTCCCGGTCAGGATACGCACCATGTTGTAAAGGAAGCCGTTTCCCGTATAGGTCAGGCGTACTTCTCCGCCGATGCGCTCGATTTCGATGCTCCTGAGCTCGCGCACAGCGGATTTTTTCATGCGCTTTGTCGAGCAGAAGGCGGAAAAGTCGTGCTCCCCCAGCAGGCTCTCCCCCGCCCGGCGCATGGCCTCCAGGTCAAGCGCAACGGGAAAGCCGTACAGATACCGCCGCTCAAAGACGTTCGGTTCCTCGCTGTTCCAGACGCGGTAGACGTAGGTCTTCTCCCGGCAGTTCAGCCTTGCATGGAAGCGCGGCTCGGCCTCTTCGAGGGAGATTGCGCCGATATCCTCCGGCAGATATTTACGTAATTTCGTTAACATAAAATCATTGTCATAATCAGTATCCGCTTGAAAGGAGCAAATCTGCCGCCTTGCGTGGACGCCCGCGTCCGTGCGGCCCGAGGCGGCGACCTCCACCGGCTGACTCAGCAGGCGGGTCAGCAGCCCCTCCACCTTCGCCTGGATGGTGTTGTCGGTATTCCCCTGCCGCTGCCAGCCGCGGTAGCGCGTGCCGTCATAGCAGAGCGTGAGCCTGTAGTTTCTCGTCATAACTGCCTCCGTTAACCATGCTGCTGCCAGTTTACACTGGTAGGTGCAGATTTGCAAGGGCTTGCGCGTCCTTAGATTTCGTGGTATCTTATACTAACTTTCAATAGAAACAAGACAATCTTTGCGGTCAGAATTGCGCCATGCTTCGTTGAAGCCCTTGACCACGTCAAACGAAACTCGCTTCACTCCGCTTCTCCGGTTCCGAAGAGCCGGAAAAGCTCTATATCCGCTCCTTCCG
>JBGUQD010000113.1:0-32442 GCA_045130755.1 Candidatus Limivicinus sp.
GATGATGGAGACCTTGACGTAGGGCTCGTACGCCTCGGCGATCGACGGCACCTCCGGATAGTTGTGCGGGTTATCCACCATGACGACAGACCCGTCGGTCTTGACGACCTTGTAGATGACGGAGGGGAGGGTGGTCACAAGCTCGAGATCAAACTCGCGCTCAAGCCGCTCCTGAATGATCTCCATGTGGAGCATGCCGAGAAAGCCGCAGCGGAAGCCGAAGCCCAGGGCAACGGAGCTCTCCGGCTCGTAGGAGAGGGAGGCATCGTTTAATTTGAGCTTGTCCAGCGCGTCGCGCAGGTCGGGGTACTTGGAGCCGTCCTCGGTGTAGATGCCGCAGAAGACCATGGGCCGCGCGGGGCGGTAGCCGGGCAGCGCCTCGGATGCGGGGTTCAGGGCATCGGTGACGGTGTCGCCCACCTGGGTGTCGGCAACATTTTTGATGCTCGCGGTGAAGTAACCTACGTCCCCGGCAGAGAGCTCGTCGCAGGGCTCGAGGCCGATGGGCCGCAGATGACCCACCTCCACCACCTTGTAGCGCGCGTCAGTGCCCATGAGCTTGATCTCACTGTCACGGCGAATGGTGCCGTCGATGATGCGCATGAAGACGATGACGCCGCGGTAGTTGTCGTACTGACTGTCGAAGATCAGGGCTTTGAGCGGGGCCGTCGGATCACCCGAGGGCGCCGGAATGTTGGCGACGATGTCCTCCAGCACGGCGTCGATATTGATGCCGGCCTTGGCGCTGATCTCGGGCGCGTCCAGGGCGGGCAGGCCGATGATCTCCTCGATCTCCTCCTTGACGCGTTTGGGGTCGGCGGCGGGAAGATCGATCTTGTTGACGACCGGCAGAATCTCCAGATTGTTGTCGAGGGCAAGGTAGGTGTTGGAGAGAGTCTGAGCCTCCACACCCTGGGAAGCGTCCACCACCAGCACGGCGCCCTCGCAGGCGGCGAGGGAGCGGGAGACCTCATAGTTAAAGTCCACATGGCCCGGGGTGTCGATGAGGTTGAGCGTATAGCTCTGCCCGTCGGCGGCCTTGTAATTGAGACCCACGGCGCGGGCCTTGATGGTGATGCCGCGCTCACGCTCGAGATCCATGTTGTCGAGGATCTGGTCCTCCATGATGCGCTCTTCCACCGCGCCGCACTTTTCAATGAGGCGGTCTGAGAGGGTGGACTTGCCGTGGTCGATGTGGGCGATGATGGAGAAATTGCGGATATTCTTCTGGTCGATCATTGATTTAACTCCTTCTTCGCGTATTCATTGAGGGCATTTTCGGCCTCACCGATCAGAGCGCGAAGCCGGTCAAAATAATCTCCCGCAGTCTCGGCAGCGTTGGAGGCCGCGTCGGGCAGGTCGCTGCGGCCCAGCAGATAGTCGGCGCTCACGCCGTAGTAATCGCAGGCGCGGCACACGAAGCTCAGCCCCGGCTCACGCGCGCCGTTTTCGTAGTGGCTTAAAAGCGCCTGGCTGATACCGAGCTCGGCGGCCGCCGTTCGCTGGTTGATGTTCTTTTCCCGCCGGAGGGCGGAGAGGGTTTCCGGAAAACTCCTGTCCATGGTTTGGCCCCTTAACATGTCATTTTTGATTACAGCCTGTATATTATATCCGGGCGGCCGTACTTTGTAAATAGAAAGAATATAGAAAGATTGGGAAAACGGGCAGGCCGGGAAGGCAGAAAAGTAATTGCCGCAAAAGGCTGACGGATTGCCACACCAGTGTGCGCACTGGCTCGCAATGACGGATTAGCCTTTTGCGGCAGAATAGCCTGACCCGGGACATCGGCCTCGCGGCGGTCTGCTTTCTAAGTATCGACGTTATTTTTTCTTTGCTTCGCGCTGCTTCCTGCGATCTTCTCTCGCTTTTGCACGGCGGGGGTTGCGGATGAAAACCAGGATGCCGATGCATATAAGGGTTATCACGATGGCAAGGATGCAGAGCGTACGCACCACCGGACCGCGGCCCGCGATCCAAAGGCTCACGACGCCGCCGATGGCCGACACGCCGTAGAGCACCAGCACCGTCTGCTTCTGGCTCAGCCCCAGCGCCAGCAGGCGGTGATGGAAATGGCCCTTGTCGGCGTGGAAGGGGCTCTGCCCATGAGCAAGGCGGCGGATGACCGCAAAGCCCGTGTCCGCAAGGGGCAGGGCGAAGGTCAGCACAGTCTGTAACTTAAACAGGCCCAGGATAGAGACCGTTGCCAGGATAAAGCCCAGAAACTGAGAACCCACGTCGCCCATAAAAATCTTGGCGGGGTTGAAGTTGAAGGGAATGAAGCCCAGGCACGCGCCGATGAGCGCGGTCAGGATGACGGCGGCGGCAGGCTCGGCCGTGAAAAACAGAATGGAGGCTGCCAGCAGGAAGAAGGAGCAGATCGCCGTCACGCCGGCGGCCAGACCGTCAAGACCGTCGATGAGGTTGAAGGCGTTGGTGCACAGCACGATCCACAGCATGGTCAGCGGCTGGCCCCACCAGCCCAGATCCAGATAGGTCCTGCTCACGGGCCAGGTGATGGCGTCGATCACAAGGCCGAAGCGCACGACCACAAAGGCCGCAAAGATCTGTATGACCAGCTTGACGATGGGCCGCAGATTCACAATATCGTCCACAAAGCCCATGCCCGCGATGATAAAAGCGCCGATCACGATGCCGTAGACTCGTTCGGACACCGGGGCGAACAGCAGGACCGCAAGGAAAAAGCCCACGATAATCGCGAGGCCGCCCATGCGGGGAATGGGGTGGTCGTGTACCCGGCGGTCGTCCTTGGGGATGTCCATGGCGCCGATGCGCTCTGCAAAGCCCTTGACCGGCGGGGTCATGCGGTTGCAGATCACAAGGGATACCACAAAGGCCGAAAACAGCGCGACCCAGGGATTGAGATTCGGAAACATACGCTTCCTCCAAAAATGAGTTTGGAGTTAGGAGTTTGGAGCTTGGAGTTTAGAGCAGCTGTTCCGCGGTGTGTACATGCATCACCCCTGACAGCATAACTCCACACTCCGCACTCCACACTCCACACTCGTTAAAACGGCTTTTCAACTAAACCGATTTTTTTGTAGACCTTGCGCAGCGTCTTGCGGGCAACGTACGTCGCCTTCTGGGCACCGGTGGTGTAAACCTCCTGCAGGTAGGCCTTGTCGGCGATGATGCGCTCGGCCTCCTCGCGGATGGGACGCAGGGTCTCAATGACGGCCTCGCCCACTCTGGGCTTGAAGGCACCGTAGCCCTGCCCGTCAAACTCGGCCTCGATCTCCTCAAAGGTCTTGCCGGTGACGGAGGAATAGATGTTCATGAGGTTTGCAACGCCGGGCTTGTTCTCAGGATCGTAGCGGACACAGCGCTCGGTGTCGGAGTCGGTGACGGCGCGTTTAAACTTGCGCTGGAGCTCCTCGGGCTTGTCCATGAGGAAGACGCAGCCCTGGGGATCGGATTTGGACATCTTGGATGTGGGATTCGACAGGCCCATGATCCTTGCGCCCACCTTGGGGATGTAGGGCTCGGGCACCTTGAAGGTCTCGCCGTAGAGATTGTTGAAGCGGATGGCCACGTCCCTTGTTAACTCGCAGTGCTGCTTCTGATCCTCGCCCACGGGGACGAAGTCGGCCTGGTACAGCAGGATGTCCGCCGCCATGAGGGCGGGGTAGGTGAAGAGGCCGCCGTTGATGTTGTCGGCATTTTTGGCGCTCTTGTCCTTGAACTGAGTCATGCGGCTAAGCTCGCCGAACATGGTGTAGCAGTTGAGGATCCAGCCGAGTTCCGCATGCTCGTGCACATGGCTCTGCAGGAAGAGGGTGTTCTTCTCCGGGTCGAGCCCGCAGGCGATGTACTGCGCAAGCTGCGCGGTGGAGCGGCGGCGCAGTTCCTTCGGGTCCTGGCGCACGGTCAGGGTGTGCAGATCGGCCATAAAGTAAAAGCAGTCAAACTGCTCCGGCAGCTTAGCCCAGTTTTTCACCGCGCCCAGATAGTTGCCCAGGTGCAGATCTCCGGAGGGCTGGATGCCCGAGAGCATGACTTTCTTCGGTGCATTGTTCGTATCCATAAAGTTCTCCTCTTCGTATAGACAAATTTCCACGCTTCTATTCATTCTATCAAAAGAACTTGTACTTGACAACTGCCAATTTGCAAAATAATATAGCAGAAGACAAAATCATATGAGGAACAACTGGAGGAACAACATGAAAGATATAAGCTGGTTCAACGACATGGAGACCCGCATCCCCACCGGCGAGGTGCGCACCCGCTTTGCGCCGTCCCCCACAGGATACATGCACGTGGGCAACCTGCGCACCGCACTCTATACCTATCTTATTGCCCGCCACGGACAGGGCAAGTTCATCCTGCGCATCGAGGACACCGACCAGGGCCGTCTCGTCGAGGGCGCGGTGGACGTGATCTACAAGACCATGGCCGAGTGCCACCTCGAGCATGACGAAGGCCCCGACGTGGGCGGCCCCGTGGCTCCCTATGTCCAGACCGAGCGCCGGCCCCTCTACAAGGAGTACGCTGAGCTTCTGATGGAGCGCGGCCACGCCTACCGCTGCTTCTGTGAAAAGACCGAGTCCGAGGAGGACAGCGGTGACTTTAACCGCGGGGATGATCCCTGTCGCTCCATGAGCCGGGAGGAATCCGACCGCCTTGCCGCCGAGGGGAAGCCCTATGTGATCCGCCAGCGCATCCCCCACGAGGGGACGACCACCTTCCACGACGAGATCTACGGCGACATCACTGTGGAGAATGCAAGTCTCGACGACCAGGTCCTCTTAAAGCGCGACGGTCTGCCCACCTATAATTTCGCAAACGTCATCGACGACCATCTCATGGGCATCACCCATGTCGTGCGCGGCAGCGAGTACCTGAGTTCCGCGCCGAAGTACAACCTGCTCTACGAGGGCTTCGGCTGGCCCATCCCCAAATACGTTCACTGCTCCCCCGTCATGCGCGACCAGCACAACAAGATGTCCAAGCGCCACGGCGACCCCTCCTATGAGGATCTGATCGCCCAGGGCTTTTTGACCGACGCGGTCATCAACTATGTGACGCTGCTCGGCTGGAGCCCCAGAGGAGAGCAGGAAATCTTCTCCCTCGACGAGCTCAAGGAGATCTTCGACATCTCCGGCATTTCCAAGTCCCCCGCCATCTTCGACATTGAAAAGCTCCGCTACTTTAACGCAGAGTATATCCGCGCCATGAGCCCGGAGGCCTTTGCCAAGGTGGCCGAGCCCTTCATCCGTCAGGCGGTCAAGAATCCCGCCATCGACCCCGCTGCCGTTGCGGCCCTGCTGCAGCAGCGCACCGAGGTTTTGACCGAGATCCCCGAGAAGGTGGATTTCTTTGATGCCCTGCCTGAGTACGATGCCGAACTCTTTGTCCACAAGAAATCCAAGTCCGACAAAGAATCCTCGAAAGCCATGCTCGAGAAGGTCATCCCCGCCTTTGAGGCCCTGCCCGAATGGAACGACGAGGGCATCATGGACGTGATGGTGAAGCTCGCAGAGGCCGAAGGTGTGAAGAACGCCAAGGTCATGTGGCCCGTGCGCATCGCCGCGGCGGGCAAGGCCGTCACCCCCGGCGGCGCGGTGGAGATCTGCCGTATCCTCGGAAAAGACGAGTGCCTGAGAAGACTGCGCGTCGGTCTCGAGAAGCTGGGATAATCCCGCTTGAACAAAAAGTGCCGCCCGGGCTTGACACCCGGGCGGCTTTCGCATAGGATGGACAGGACATCACGGAAAGGAGGCGGCATATGGATCTGATATCGCTGGGATTTCTGCTCTTCGCGGCAGTGACGGTGTGCGTTTACTATGCGCTGCCTCTGCGCCTGCGGCCAGGGTGGCTGCTGATGGCGAGCGTGTTTTTTTATCTCAGCGCGGACCTGAGGTGCGGGCTGTTCCTGCTTTTGAGTATCGTAAGCTGCTACGCCGTCGCCCTCCTGATCCCAAAGACAAAACACAAAAAGCCGCTGCTCTTTCTCGTCCTCGCGCTGAATCTGGGACTCATGGCGGCACTCAAGCTGCTGCCCTGGCTCATGGCACAGGCCATGGAGAGCGGACGGCTGCGCCTTCTCTACCCGCTGGGCGTGTCCTTCTACAGCCTGCAGGCGGCGGGCTATGTGATCGACGTTTACCGGGGCAAAATCGAGCCGGAACAAAAACTCTGGCGCTTTGCCCTGTTCATGAGCTTTTTCCCCATTGTCTCCCAGGGGCCCATCTCCCGTTATGAGCAGCTCGCGCCCCAGCTTTATGAGGGGCACACGATCGACGCCGAAAACCTCAGCCGCGGCGCGCAGCTTGCCCTCTGGGGCTATTTCAAAAAACTCGTCGTGGCCGACCGGGCGGGACTGCTGGTCGATCTGGTATACGAAACGCCGGGGCAGTACGCGGGCCTTGCGGTGTGCGTCGCGGCGACGCTCTACACCCTGCAGCTCTACGCCGACTTCTCCGGCTGCGTGGATATCTGCCGGGGCGTCGCGCGCATGCTCGGCATCGAGGTGATCGAAAACTTCCGCCGCCCGCTCTTCTCCCGGAGCATTGCGGAGTTCTGGCGGCGCTGGCATATCAGTCTCGGCGCATTTTTGCGCGATTACCTCTATTTCCCCCTCGGCGGCAGCCGAAAGGGAAAAGTGCGCAAGGCCGTGAATACGCTCATCGTCTTTGCTGTCAGCGGCCTGTGGCACGGGGCGGGTCTGAATTTCCTGTTCTGGGGCTTGTTTAACGGGGCGTGCATCGCCCTCGGCGGCGCGACGATCAAGGCACGGGACGCTTTCTGGCGCAGTCTCGGCGCAGAAAATCCGCCGCGTTTCCTGCGGCAGCTCGGCTGCTTCTTCCTGGTGGTGCTGGGCTTTCACTTCTTCCGGGCCCCGGGGCTGTCCGCAGGCGTACACATGGCGCTGGACGCGGTGCGCCCCTTTGACGGGAGCCTGCTTGAGCTTCTGGACCTGAAGGACACCCTTGTGCTGGCGCTCGGCCTCGGACTGATGCTGCTGGTGTCGGGACTCTCCGAACGCATGGAGTCCGGCTGCCTGCGGGATCGGATCGCGGCGCTGAAGCTCCCGCTGCGCTGGGCGCTGTGGCTTGCGCTTTTGATGACGGTGCTGGTTTTCGGCGTGTACGGCCCGGGCTACGACAAGGCCCAGTTTATCTACATGGGGTTTTAGTATATGGGCAGAAAAGAATCTTTGAGACTGTGCGCATTTCTGCTGCTGGCGCTGTGCCTGGTGCTGACGGCTTGGGCGGTGTTCGACCGCAAAACGAGCTGCTGGTACACGGAAAAGGTGCGCGGTTTTTATAACGAGCCTGAGGAGAGCATGGATGTGATCGGCTTCGGCTCGAGCCGCATGTACTGCACCCTCGACCCGCTGGTGCTGCACCATGAGACGGGCCTGCGCGCCTATGTGCTGGCCACCCAGCAGCAGCCGCTGAAAGCGACCTGGTACTACATGCAGGAGGCGCTCAGGCGGCAGAGCCCGCGGCTTCTGATCCTCGAGGCGACGATGGCCTTTCGCCCCGACAGCGAGACCACCGACGCCGAGATCCGCGACTGCCTCGACCCGCTGCCCTGGTCAAAAAACAAGCTGGCCTTGATTCGGGAACTTGTACCGGCGGGTCAGCGTACGGCGTACTATTTTAATTTTCTCAAATACCACCAGCGCTGGAAGGAGCTGTCGGCAAAGGACTTTGACTTCTCCTACCTCGGAAAGCGGGACGTGTTCCGCGGCTATATGTACCTGACTCCGGAGCGCGGCGCCGACTGCAGACAGCAAAGCTATGACAATGTGGAGGCTATGCCCATCCCGGAAGAAAATCTCACCCTCTTGCGGAAGATGGCGCAGCTTGCAAAGGAAAACGGCGCGTCTCTGCTCCTGCTGGCTGCGCCCTATGAGACGGTGACAGATGATCTGGGGTATCTCAGGAGCCTGTACGCCTTCTGCGCGGCTGAGGGCATCGACTTTCTCGACCTGAACCTCGTATACGACGAGCTGGGCATCGACAACGCAAAAGACTTTTTCGACATCGGCCACTTTAATGTAAGCGGTTCGACCAAGGCGACACGGTATATCGCGGACTATATCAATCGGAATTACGCCCTCACCCCGATCCCGCACGAGAAACCGGATGCGGAGCTTGCGCAGGCTTACGATGAATGGATCGTGCACCCGCCGGTGATCGAGTGAAAAGAACCGGCGCGTCTGCGCCGGTTCCAATGCTTATCCGATCAGATTGAAAATCGAATCGTCGTTGTCCACCCATTCGCTCACGTCGATGGTGCGGTACTCGGTGGGGGAAGTTCGGATGATGACCTTTTCAATGCCCGCGTTGATGATCTGCCGCTTGCACATGGAGCAGCTCATCGCGTCGGGCAGGAGTTCGTTCGTCTTGGCGCTGCGGCCGACCAGATAGATGGTCGCGCCGATCATGTCCCGCCGGGAGGCGGAGATGATGGCGTTTGCCTCGGCGTGCACCGAGCGGCAAAGCTCATAGCGCTCGCCCGAGGGGATGCCCAGCTTCTCACGCATGCAGCCGCCCAGGTCCGAGCAGTTCTTCCGCCCGCGCGGCGCGCCGTTATAGCCGGTGGAGATGATTTCGTCGTTGCGCACAATGATGGCGCCGTACTTGCGCCTGAGGCACGTGGAGCGCTCCAGCACCGCGTCGGCGATATCGAGATAGTAATTCTGCTTGTTGGTCCTGCCGTCCATAAGGCATTCCTCCCGGTGGTTTTTGCTTATCATAACCCGGCCGGGCTTTCCCGTCAAGAAAGAGATAGCTTTTTTTCAGAGTATGTGTTATAGTATGGCGCATGAACAGACGAAACTATCAGCGGGAGCTTGACCGCATCATCGAGAGAAACGGGGACACGCGCCCGAGGGTGCTGCTGCATGTGTGCTGCGGCCCCTGCTCAAGCTCGGTGCTGGAATATCTGACACAGTATTTTGACCTGACCCTTTTGTGGTATAACCCCAATATCTACCCCGAGGCGGAATTTGAGCTCAGGCTTGAGACGCTCAAAAAGCTGATCGGCGACATGGGGCTTGCGGATAAAGTCAGCCTGTTGACCGAGCAGCACCGAAGCGACGAGTATTATGCCCGCGTAAAAGGTCTGGAGGACGAGCCCGAGGGCGGAAGAAGATGCACCGAGTGCTTCCGTCTGCGCCTGGAAGAAGCGGCGAAGGCCGCAAAGGCGGGCGGCTTTGACTATTTCTGCACGACCCTCACCCTCTCAAGGCACAAAGACGCCGTGCGCATTAACACCCTTGCCGAGGAGATCGCCACGCGCGAGGGAGTAAAATGGCTCCCCTCGGACTTCAAAAAGCGCGACGGGGAAAACCGCTCCATCGAGCTGTGCGAGCAGTACCACGTCTACCGGCAATTGTACTGCGGGTGCGAGTACAGCCTGAAGAAACGGGAAGAGTACGCCACATAAAAGTTAACATCGGCAGGTTTCCACACCCTGCCGCGCCGGACGGCGGCATAAAAAATGGATTCGACAGAATGTGCATCTGCCGTCTTCGGTGCCTCCGTGCGGATAAATAAAAAATGGAGGTATCCGAAATCATGCACAAGAAAAACACTACCCTGTTCCTGACCACAAATGCCGTCATTGCCGCGCTGTATGCTGCCCTGACCATCGCTCTGGCCCCTATCAGCTACGGGCCGCTGCAGTTTCGCGTGAGTGAAGTGCTGACCGCCCTGCCGTTTCTGATGCCGGGCAGTGTACTGGGAATTGCGATTGGCTGCGTGCTGGCCAATCTCTATACCGGCAGCATCCTGGACATCGTGTTCGGTTCCCTGGCGACGCTCCTGGCGGGCCTTGCGACTGCCTGGTTCGGCAAGAAGGGCAACACCGTCAAAAACCGCGTGCTGGGCTGCTTCATGCCCGTGGTTTTCAACGCGGTCATCGTTGGCGCGGTGCTCACATGGGGCTATCAGCTTCAGGAGTTTGCATCCCCCATCAAGTCCTACGGCTTCAATGCGCTGACAGTCGGCATCGGTGAGATGGGCGTGCTGTACCTCATCGGCTATCCGCTGCTGAGCTATCTGCCGAAGCTCAAGGACGTGCGCGAGTTTATCGCACGTTTTAATCAGAAATAAAAACCCCGGCCGGGGTGAAAGGAGCGTCCCATGAAGGTCCGCAAAGCGATCATCCCTGCGGCGGGACTCGGTACCCGCCTGCTGCCCAACACCAAGAGCATCCCCAAGGAGATGCTGCCGCTGGTGGACAAGCCCGTGCTGCAGTACATCGTGGAGGAGGCTGTCGCCGCCGGCGTTGAGGAGATCCTCATCATCACCAACCGCGGCAAGTCCCCCATCGAGGATTACTTTGACTATGCCCCCGATCTCGAGCAGCGCCTCATCGCCGACGGAAAGCGCAATGAGGCTCGCACCGTGCGCGAAGTGGCGGACATGGCGGATGTGTATTTTCTGCGCCAGAAGGAGACACGCGGCCTCGGCCATGCGATCTGGCGCGCCAAGAGCTTTGTAGGAAACGAGCCCTTCGGCATCCTGCTGGGCGACGATATCATGCTCAGCGAAACCCCGGTTCTCAAGCAGCTGGTGCAGGCGGCAGAGGAAAACGAGTGCGCTGCCATCGCCGTGCGCCAGTTCCCCGGCGAGGAGATCTGCAAGTATTCCTCCGTGAAATTCGAAGAACAGCTGAGCAAAAACGTCTACCGCATCAGCGACATGAACGAGAAGCCGTCCATGTATGAAAAGCTCTCCGACTACGCGATCATGGGCCGTTACGTGCTCACCCCTGCCATCTTTGATATTCTGGGAAAAACCCCTCCCGGACGCAACAACGAGATCCAGCTCACCGACGGTATGCGTGTGCTGTGCCGCCGGGAGAAGATGTGCGCCGTGGACTTTGAGGGCAAGCGCTACGACACCGGCAACCTCAAAGGGTATCTGGAGTCCATCATTGACTTTGCCTTGGAGAACGAGGAGGCGGGCGACTGGCTGCGCCAGTTCATCATCAACAAGGCAGAGATCCTGAAGCAGGAAAAGTAAACAACAGAAAGAAATCTCCGGCAGACACGTTTGTGTTTGCCGGAGTTTTTTTGCGCTCATTCCCAGCCCATTTTGCGGCGGCAGTTGCCGTCCGCGTCATAGCTGTAATAGATATTGCCACCGGTGAAGCCGGGCGCGTCGTCATTGTCGCGGTGGATCTCCGCTGTCAGGCGGCCTTGCTCGTCGTACTCATAATCTACCACGCTCCACATATTGCCCGTGTGGGTCTCGCTATGGAGAATGCGGCCATCATCAGAATAACTGCTGACGGTCTCGTTGGTCATCACATCGCTGTCCCACCAGGTTTCCCGGACACAGTTGTGGTTTTCGTCGTATTCATACCGCATCTGACGGATCTGATCCGACATGATCCTGCGCTCGATAAGATCACCGTCTTCTGCGAAATCCATCTCGATCCATTTCAGCATGCTCTGATCCGGGGACTCCATGTGCGCGGTGAGAATGCCGTCATGATTTGTGTATCCCTTTGCCTCAAGCGGGACGCAGAAGAGGTCGAAGATTGTTCTGCCGAACTGGTAACCTTGCCACTGGCCGTACTGCCGAAATGCGTTAGTACCGCTGGCCGCGGTGAAGATCAGATCACGGCTTCCGTCGGTGTAGGTGAGGTAGAGCGGATTAAAGCGCGGGTCACCGGCGTCAAAGGAATCGATGTCGCTGTCTCTCAGCATCAGCGTCAAATCCTCAAGAGCATCAGGATCGGAGATGGCATAGGTCTTGCCGTTCTGCTGGACATAGAGCGAGGCGGAGGCAATTTCTTTGTGTTCGTTTTTGAGCCAGATCCAGTCAGGATTTTCCTCGGTGCCGATGTTCTTTGACATGTCCTTTTTGGGGATCGGCAGCATATCGAAGCTCTCCAGTGCCAGCGGCAGGCCGTTTTCATCCCTTGTCACGCAGACGCTGCGGCAATAGACCTCGCCCTTGTCGCTCGGCACCGTGCGCCAGTTGACGGGCTTGATGGGCGTGCCGGTGAAGCTGATCCAGCCGATATCCGCCCTGCCCCATTCAATGCTGTAATCCACAAGACGGAAGTCCCAGATATATGGCGCGATCTGCTGTTCATAAACAGCGGAGATCGTGGGTTTCAGATTTGCCCGGCTTTCCGGGATCATGCTCAGGTCGAGGTCGGGATTCGTAAGGCGATCGACGGCGCTCTCGCTGCTGTACTGATGATAAGTAAACTCCCCGTCCATGCCGAGGGCGGGATCGTCCAGTGCCGCCCAGTTGAAGCTGTCGGCAATGGCCTCCAAGTCTTTATGACTGAGCGCAAAGCTCACAAACTTGTCTCCCAGACCGTCCAGCCTGCCGTCGTTGAAAGAATCGGCCCAGCCGGATTTGGCGACGGACACCACCACAAAGCTGTCCGGCCTGTCCAGAATCAGAAACGCGCCGTGCGCGGAGTCGGAGATCGTGAGAGTCTGGCCATCCTTGGTTGTATGCTGCCACTCGGTATAGTCGTTGGGGTCGCCCGCGTTCATGGTCACATAGCCCAGCACGCCCTTCATCGCCCGGCGGAACTGATAGGGGATCACATAGGGTTCGCCTGCTGTGAACAGCGTCCCGTCAAACTGGATGCTGCCGCTTGTGTAAACATAGCCCCCGCCATAATCGTTTTCAAAAGTCTCGTTTCCGCGCGTGAGCTTGCCGACGCCCGCCGCTTCATAGAAGCTCCGCTCATCGGGCGGGGTGCTCAAAGCTCCCAGGCGTTTCAGACCGTATTTACCGCACAAGGCGTCGATCTCGTCCGCCATCTCTCTTGTGGTGACGCCGTAGGGGCCGTAGTCGTCCATGAAGTCAATGGCCTCCTGTGCGTCAAAGGGGTCGTTACGGTGCATGTCGTAAAAGTCCAGCCATTCGGACAGCGCCTGCCCCTCCGGGCTGTCGCTCAGGCCCTCCATACTTAGCATCTTCAACCCGAAGAGGGTGCCTGCCCGCATATTGCCGAGGCCGACAAGCCCGGCGGCATAGGCAGCGCCGATCATCAGCGCCGAAAGCACAGCCGCGATCAGCATGATACGGATGATTTTTCCCGTGCCGCGTTTTCTCTCGCGGAGCTTGTAGCCAAGCCGGATGCGCGTGCGCTCGAGCAGCACGTCGTCGATGTCGTTTAAGGCGAACAACAAAAGTTCTTCGTTCAGCATAACCCTTCCTCCTTCAGGTAATCCTGCAGCTTTTTCCGGGTGCGGTGCAGCATGGTGCTGACCTTGCCGGGGGTGAAGCCGTACTTCGCGGCGATCTCCTTCACCGGCGCCATGTACCAGCAGCGAGCGAGGAAAACCTGCGCCTCTGTCTCGTCGAGACCGTAGAGAAAACGTTTAAGCGCGGCAGAGAGCTCTTTGAACTCCACGCGTTTCTCCAAATCCGTCCCGTCGGATACGACCTCGCTGAGCTCGTCGAGCACAAGGGCGGTCTCCCCGCCGCCGCGACGCAGGGCGTTCTGTTCACGAAGCCGGGTAAGGGAAAGCCATCGGGTGAGCTTTGCCAGATACGGCGCAAGCACTTTCGGACGATTCGACGGCATGGAGTTCCACGCGCCGAGCCATGTGTCGTTGACACATTCCTCTGTGTCCTGCGTATCTGATAGAATGTTGTAAGCAATGGTGTGACAATAGGGGCCGAACTTCGCAGCGGTCTCCGGGATCGCGTCTTCAGAACGCTGCCAGTACAGCTCCACAATTTTTGCGTCCTCCAATCCACTGCCTCCTTTCTGTTTTTTGTTTCACCCTAATAAACGCGGATTTTGCGGAAATCTTACAGAAGAATTTCCGTAGGGGCCGACGCTTATCACGCGGCCCGCGCGGTACACTCCAAAATCGTGCAGGAATCCCCGGCGAAAAACGTAAAACGTACGTATTCGCCGGGGATTGATTTGTAAATTAAAATATCTCTGCCGGGCCGCCGAGGGCGTCGGCCCCTACAGTGTCGAATGGGGGTTACACCATTGCGTCTTTGATGAGCTTCAGAAGGTCGCTGTATTCGTCGACGGCGGGGATCTCGGGGTACTGGGCCTTGATGCTCTCGGGAGCGCGGAAAAGGAAGCCCGCCTTGCTGGCCTGGATCATGGCCAGATCGTTGAAGCTGTCGCCGGAGGCGATGGTCTCATAGCCTACGGACTGGAAGGCCCGCACGGTAGAGAGCTTCGTCTGCTGGCATCTGAGACGGAAATCCGTGACCTCGCCGCTCGGGGCGACCACAAGCTCGTTGCAGAACAGCGCCGGCCAGCCCAGCTTTTTCATCAGGGGCTGGGCAAACTGGGTGAAGGTATCGCTTAAGATGACGGCCTGGGTGATGGAGCGCAGCTCATCGAGAAACTCCTTCGCGCCCGGCAGGGGGTCGATTGTGGCGATCACGTCCTGGATCTCCCTGAGACCGAGACCGTGCTCCTTCAAGATCCCGAGACGCCAGCGCATGAGCTTGTCGTAATCGGGTTCATCGCGTGTGGTGCGGCGTAATTCGGGAATGCCGCTTGCCTCCGAAAAGGCGATCCAGATCTCGGGAACCAGTACGCCCTCCAGATCCAGGCATGTGATATACATACTCTCTCTATCCTTTCCCGTACTTATCTATTCTGTACTTATCTTACCTGACATGACGTGCGGTGCGGCGCAATTATTCCGCCCAGCTTGATTCTGCCTTCTTTTCTCTGACGTATTCAAGCATGTCTGCGGGGGCAACAACGTCGCGGTGCAGCACCGGGCGCTCCTTCAGGCCGCGCAGATTCTCCGGCATGGGAACGCCGGTCTTCTCTTCGAGCGCGTCCATCATGGCAAACTCATCCCCGTCAAAGGGAACCTTGATGGCGGAGAGGACGGCGGCCGGGAACTTGTAGGGCGAGGCGGTGGAGAGGACCACCGTGGGTCCCCCGGCCTTGCCGAAGGCTTGTGCCGCGCTCCAGCCCACGGCGGTGTGGGTGTCGCAGAGATAGGCGTTCCGGCTCCAGACCGAGTCGATCGCAGCCTTGGTGCCGTCATCGTCACAGCAATAGGCGCAGAAGACGGACTGAATCTTTTCCAGAAGCTCGGCGGGGACGGTGTAGTGCCCCTCGTTCTTGAGCTGTGCCATCAGGGAGGCGACCAGGGCGCTGTCGCCGCTCATGAGGTAGAGAAGGCGCTCGAGGTTGCTGGAAATCAAAATGTCCATGGAAGGGGAGACGGTCTTGTGGAACGGACGCCGACGGTCGTAGACGCCGGTGCGGATGAAGTCCGTCAGCACGTTGTTGGCGTTCGAGGCGCAGATGAGCTTGCCGACCGGCAGCCCCATGCGCAGCGCCAGGTAGCCCGCCAGAATGTCGCCGAAGTTGCCGGTGGGGACGGAGAAGTTGAGCTTCTGTCCGGCGCGGATCTTGCCAAGGCGCACCGCGTCGATGTAGGCGGAGAAGTAGTAGACCACCTGGGGGACGAGACGGCCGATGTTGATGGAGTTTGCCGAAGACAGCCCCTTCGGCATGGCGGAGAAGATGGCCTTCACGCCGGACTGGGCATCGTCAAAGTTGCCTTCCACCGCGCAGACCTTCACGTTTTTGCCCGCCTGGGTGACCATCTGCGCCTTCTGCACGGCGCTGACCCCGTCGCGGGGATAGAAGACCAGGATGCGGATGCCGGGCACATCGCGAAAGCCTTCAAGTGCCGCCTTGCCCGTGTCGCCGCTGGTGGCGGTGAGGATGAGGATATCGTCCGTATCGCCCAGTTTCTCGGCCGAGCGCTTCATCAGGTGGGGCAGCAGGCACAGCGCCACGTCTTTGAAGGCCGAGGTAGGGCCGTGGAAAAGCTCTAAAAACAGATCGTCCCCGGCGGCGTGCAGGGGGGCGATGCGGGCGTCGGAAAATTTACCCGTGTAAGCGGCAGTCACCAGCTCCTTTGCCTCCGCCTCGTCAAAATCGGGCAGGAGGGCGGAGAGGATCTTGGCCGCGAGGCTCGGATAGTCCAGCGCCAGAAAGCCGCGCCAGTCCACCTGGGGGATTTCTTCGGGGGCCATGACATAGAGCCCGCCGTCGGGGGCGAGCCCATCCACGATCGCGCGGGCGGAGGAAACGGGGCTCGCGCCGCCGCGGGTGCTTTGATACAACATGAAATCACATCCTGATTAAATTTCTTATAAGCGGGGATATGATACACTGTACGCGGAGAAAAGTCAAGTGTATTTAATACGCGGACAGAAAAATGCACGCAAAGGAGCCGTTACAGTTCCACGCCCAGTTGTCCACACAGGGTATCGACCCAGTGGGCAAGCGCAGCCTCAGAGTGGAAGCAGGGCACCATGCCCGCCGGCGGGTGGAGCACCACGTTCAGCGCCTCGCCGTCGGCCTGGCGCTCCATGCGCCGGATGTCCATGTCGAGATAAAAATGCTCGTGCCGGATGTGGCGCAGCTCGTGCTCCAGCGTCTCCTGCTGCCGCAGGGGGGAAAGGCGGGAGTTGATGTAGATGTCAAAGCTGCCATCATCATTCGGCAGCGTCACGCCCTCCACCCTGGTCGGCAGGGAAACGAGACGCACATAGGTGTCAGTCATCGCGCCTGAGCGCCTCAATGATCTTTACCGCCTGGCGCACGTCCTCGGGCGAGGCGTCCTTCGCAAGCTTAAAGAGCATGCGCATATCCTCGCGCTCCCGCAGGGAGGTCAGAAGCTGCTCCATCTCTTCACACTCCTGCGCATTGGGCGTGACCTCGTCCGTCTCGCCGCGAAGATATTCCGGCGTGGTGCCGAGGATGCGGGCAACCTCATTTAACTGCGCGGCGCTGGGCTGGGACTTGTGCTGCTTCCAGTCCTGGCAGAGCGTGGCGCTGCGGTTCAGGGTTTTTGCAATAAAGGTCTTGGTGATGCCGCGGGATTTGAGCAGCGTTTCAAAGCGTTCGTACTGAAACAAAATTTTCACCCCATTTTTGTGCAAGCTCCACAAATCTCAAAAAGGAAGGAGCGCGCCCTTGAAAATCAAAATTATTTGGGATATACTGCAAGCGGTTCTGAAAAAGATCAGAACAGACCTTGCGGTTTTTTCTTATTCTACGGCAAGAAAAAGGAAATGTCAAGAGAAACGTCTTAAATTAGTGCGAGGTGATTCCGTGAAATTGATTGGGGACGATCCGATCATACGCTGCATGGAGCGCAGCGGATATCCACCCTGGGTGGACCCGGACGGAAACGAATTCGACGAGCAGGAGGACAAGAATGAAGAACTATAAAAAGATCAAGTGGACGGACGCCGATGTGCGCTGCCCCTTTTATATCTCGGACGACCAGTCCGGGCGCAGCATCAGCTGCGAGGGCTACGGCAAAGGCGTTGAGGCGGTCAGCCGCTTCCGGACGCTGGAGCTCAAGGACAGGCACATGGGCCTGTACTGCACCGGCCGCTTCGAGCGCTGCCCGGTCTACGGCTGCACCTACGACTGCAAGTACCGCGACGAATGAGCGGCGCGGAAGAGCGGGAGGCGCTGGGGCGGGTGGGACGAAAGCTGCTGCGCTGCTTTGAGGATTATCTTGACCGGGTTGAGGAACCGGATCTGAAGGACCTCAAGACCATGACGGGAGCACTCAAGGAGCTGCAGAGCCTGTGGGATGACGATGAGGCCGCGCACGGCGGCGCGCTGATCGTGCGTTTTGAGGGGGAAACGGAGGAGATGAGTGAATAAGTGTGGAGTGTGGAGTTAGGAGTGTGGAGTTGCGATGGCGGAGCTGTTATTGCCGGCGCCGAATGAGAAGCAGCGGCTGTTTCTGAAGGATCGGCACAAGTACATCGGTTACGGCGGGGCCAGAGGCGGCGGCAAGAGCTGGGCCGTGCGGGTCAAGGCGGTACTGCTGTGCCTGCGGTACGCGGGGATCAAGGTCATGATCGTGCGAAAAACGTACCCGGAACTGCAGGAAAACCACATCGTGCCCCTGTGCCAGATGCTGGGCTGCTATCTGGATTGCGATGAGCGGATCGCTTCTTACAACGACGCCAAAAAGCAGATCGCCTTCCCCAACGGCAGCCGCATTCTGTTCCGATATCTCGAAAACGAGAAGGACGCCCTGCGATTCCAGGGCACCGAGGTGGATGTGCTGTTTGTGGACGAAGCCACCCAGCAGAGTGAGGCGAGCATGGAAAAGCTGCGCGCCTGCGTGAGAGGAACGAACGATTTCCCCAAGCGCATCTACTACACCTGCAACCCCGGCGGCGAGGGCCACGCCTGGGTCAAGCGCCTCTTTCTCGACCGGCGCTTTCGCGAGGGCGAGGAAGCGGACGAGCACAGCTTCATCCAGGCCCTGGTCACGGACAACACGGCGCTCATGGAGAAAAACCCGGATTACTTAAAACAGCTCCAAAGTCTGCCGCCAAAGCTGCGGGAGGCCTGGCTCTATGGAAACTGGGACATCTTTGAGGGACAGTTTTTCGAGGACTTCCGCACCGAGCCGGACATGAAAGCGGCAGCTGAACACGGCTGTACGCTCTCCCGGGAAGAGCTGCGGGCGCAGGGAAGATGGTGCCATGTGATCGAGCCTTTCGACCTGACGGCGGGACCGAGGCGGGGCTGGACGATCCTCAGAAGTTATGACTTCGGCTACGGCAAGCCCTTTTCCTGCGCCTGGTGGGCACTCGACTACGACGGGGTGCTGTACCGCGTGCTCGAACTCTACGGCTGCACCGATACCCCGAACGAGGGTCTGCGCTGGACGCCGGATAGGCAGTTTCAGGAGATCGCCCGCATTGAGCGGGAACACCCCTGGCTCCGGGGCCGGAAGATCGAGGGTGTGGCCGACCCCGCCATCTGGGACGCGAGCCGCGGCGAGAGCGTGGCGGAGACCGCCGCAAGGTACGGCGTCTACTTCGTGCCGGGCGATCACAAGCGCATCCCCGGCTGGATGCAGTGTCACTACCGCCTGCAGTTTGACGACGAGGGCAGGGCGCGGATGTATGTCTTCTCAAACTGCAAAGCGTTCATCCGCACGATCCCGCTTCTGCAGTTTTCAAAGAGCGAACCCGAGGATCTGGACACCAGCCAGGAGGACCACGTGGCCGACGAGTGGCGCTATCTCTGCATGGCGCGGCCGGTCCTACCGCTCAGACCTGTGGAGGAAAAGCCGATGATGGTCGACCCGCTGAAATGAGAGTGGAGTTTGGAGAGTAAAGAGTGAAGTTATAAATGGCAACAAAAAAACAGGGTTACGTTCGTCAAGCCGTCAGAATTCTGACGTTTCACCCGATAGCAATAACCCTGTCAAAGCCTTCGACCAGGTTAGGCTAAGCGAATCACTTTCGCGGCCTGAGCCAAAGACTTCGTCTAAGGACAGTATATCAGATATGACACCATGAGACAAGGGGGACACGATGGAAAAAGAGCAAATGCAATTGCCGGTCGACGAGAATCGGCTGGCGGAATTTACACGGATTTTGCAGAAATACAAGGCCGGGAAGGCCAGCGTCGAGCGGCGCACCGTGGCGGCGGAAAACTGGTGGAAGCTCCGCAACAGCGCCGAGGAGCGCAAGAGCCACGACACGGGCGGCGGCTTTCAGGCCGTGTCCGGCTGGCTGCACAATGTGATCGTCTCCAAACACGCAGACGCCATGGACGCTTTCCCCGAGCCGAACATCCTGCCGCGCGAACCCGATGACCGGGCCGAGGCGCGTATCCTCTCCAAGATCCTGCCGGTGATCCTGGAACAGAACGCCTTTGAGAAGACCTACTCCGACGGCATGTGGCAGAAGCTCAAGACCGGCACGGGCGTCTACCGCGTGGGCTGGGACACGGAAAAATCCGGCGGCCTCGGCGATATCACGATCGAGCGCGTGGATCTCTTAAACGTCTTCTGGGAGCCGGGCGTGCGGAATATCCAGGACAGCGCGTACTTTTTCCACACAAGGCTCGAGGATAACGATGCACTCACGGCGGAATACCCTCAGCTTGCCGGGAAGCTCAAAGCCATGGGCTTTGCGCCCACGCGCTTTCTCTACGATGACAGTGTGGGTACCGACGGCAAATCCACCGTCATCGACGTGTACTACAAGAAGAAATTCATGGGCCGCGACGTTCTGCACTACTGCAAATACGTCGGTTCCACCCTTCTGTACGCAAGCGAGAATGAGGATTTTCTGCGGGAGATAAGCAGCGAGACGGACTTCCCGCGCGGACTCTACGACCACGGGCGCTACCCCTTCGTGTTCGACAGTCTCTTCCCCGTGGAGGGCAGCCCCTGCGGCTACGGCTACATCGACCTCTGCCGCAGCGCCCAGACCCAGATCGACATGCTGCAGACCGCCTTTGTCAAAAATACCATGGTGGGCGCGGTTCCGCGCTATTTCCAGCGGGCCGACGGCGCGGTGAACGAGGAGGAGTTTCTGAACCTCAATAACCCCATCGTCCACGTCAGCGGCAACCTCGGCGAGGACAGCCTGCGCATTGTGGACTACCGGCCCCTCAGCGGCAACTATCTTGAAATGCGCGCAAGCGTCATCAATGAGCTCCGCGAGACCTCCGGCAACACCGAGACATCTGTCGGGCTTGTGAACGCAGGTGTCACGGCGGCCTCTGCCATCGCGGCACTGCAGGAGGCAAGCGGCAAAGGCAGCCGCGACTCCACCCGTGAAAGCTACCGCGTGTACGGGGAGATGATCGAGCTATGCATCGAGCTCATTCGCCAGTTTTATGATCTGCCGCGGCAGTTTCGAATTACGGGCGCGCTGGGGCTCGAGCAGTTTGTCAGCTACGACAATCATGGCCTGCGGCCCCAGGCGCTTTACGGCCCGAAGGGAATGGATCTCGGCATGCGCAGACCTGTTTTCGATATCCGCGTCGTTCCGCAAAAGAGCAGCGCCTACACCCGCATGAGCCAGAACGAGTTGGCGCTGCAGTTTTACCAGCTCGGTTTCTTCAGCCCCGAGCGCAGCGACCAGGCCCTTGCCTGTATGAGCATGATGGAATTTGAGGGCAAGGACGAGCTCATGCAGCAGCTTTTCTATAACGGCAATTTGCAGAAGGAGCTGGCTCTTTACCAGCAGTACGCCCTGGCCATGACGCAGAAGTACGAGCCCGAGCGGTCAGCGGTTTTGATGGCGGGCATCACCGGTCGTGCTACAGAGCCCAAAAGGGGCAGGGTACGGACTGAGAGCGGCCGCGAGGACCGGCGCATGGAAAAGGCCAGAGCCAGAGCCAGCGGCGCGGGCCAGCCGGGAGGCGGCCGATGACGCGCATAGAGTATGACCGCGCCGCCTTTAGCCTCACGATGGAGGGCCATGCCGGGGCCGGTGAGGCGGGGAATGATCTCGTGTGCGCGGCGCTGAGTACGCTGATGATGACCTTGGAGCGGCGCATGCAGGACACGGCGGAACGCACACTGCCGATCGTGAAGCGCGCGCCGGGCTTTTTCTCCATAAGGTGCGCGCCGGAGAGGGGCGAGGAGCTGTGCCGCGAGAGTTTTGACACCGTGGCGGCGGGCGTCGCGGTGCTGGCGGAGAACAGACCGGAAAACGTATCGCTCACGTTCACGGGCGAGGATTTGGAACAGGAGGAAGAGGAATGAGCGAAAAAGAAAAGACGGAATTTGACAGCACCATGGAGGCGCTGCGCCGGGCGGAAAGCGTGCTGCCGGATTTTACATCCAGCTATGACGGCGAGATCCGCAGGCTCTACGAGGAAATCGTAAACCGGCCCGCGTTCCGCTACGATCCCCGGAGCGATCCCCTGTATCAGAGCTACCGCACCCGGATGGTCACCGAGGGCGAGCGCGCCATGCGCGACACCATGGGGCAGGCGGCCGCCCTCACCGGCGGCTACGGCTCCAGCTACGCCCAGGGCGTGGGCCAGCAGGAATATGAGCTGTATCTGCAGCGCCTGGGTCAGGTCATGCCGCAGCTTTACAAGGCGGCCTGGGAGCGCTACAGCACCGAGGGCGACGAACTCAAGGGCCTGTTTGACACGACGATGACCCTGGCCCGGGACGAGATCGGCCGGGAAAAGGAGCGCTTCGACCGGGCGGCGACCCTGGAAAAGCAGGCCTACGACAGACAGCAGGATCAGCTGGACCGGGCCGAGGCCCTGGAAAAGCGGAACTATGACCGCAGCGAGAAGAGCTACCAGAGGCTTATGACGCTCATCAGTCAGAGCGGGTATTCTCCCAGCGATGCGGAGCTCAATGCCGCAGGGATGAGCCGCGCCCAGGCCCAGGCGCTCAGAAACAGCTATCTGATAAAAAATCCGATGGCGACGCTCATGTCCGGCAGTTTTCCCGCGGGCCTGAGCGCTCTTGCGGGCGGCTCCACAAAAGGAAGCAGCTATACGGGCGGCGGATACGGAGGCGGCAGCACCGGCACAGGCCGGAACGGAAGTACGGGCAGCGCCGCCTCCGCCGGATCCAAGGAGCAGATCAAGCTGGCGGCAAACCCGAAGGGCAGCAATCCAAACGGCAAAAAGCGCAGGCTCTGATCAACATACCCTTTCCCGGCAATTGCCGGTACAAATAAGGAGAAAAAGATGAACAACGAAGCGGAAAACACCATGCCGGCAGCCGAGCCGGTCACGGGCGAGGAAAACGCCGCCGAAATTCCGGCGGCAGAGACGGCGCCGCCCACCGTCAAGTCCGGGGAGAACGGACAGCCCAAACCAAGCTGGGAGGAGCTTTTGCAGGACCCCGACTACAAAAGCCGCTACGATCAGGCGGTGCAGGGCATCGTAAAGGCGCGCCTCCGCGGCAGAGCCCAGGCCGAGGAAAAGCTCGCCAGGCTCGCGCCGGTGCTCAGCGCGCTGGAAGATCGCTACGGTCTGACAGACGAGAGCGATGCCGAAGCACTTGCCCGGAACCTGCGGGAGAGGGCGGACACCTACCGCCCACGTGGACAGGAGATCGCCGCACATCTTGAAGGCCTGCTTTCGCAGGCGCGAGTCCTGCAAAAGAGCGTGCCGGACTTCGATCTCCGGCGTGAGATGGAGGATGCGGAATTTGTGCGCATGACCGCGCCGCACAGCGGCGTCTCCCTGGCTGACGCCTACTTTGCCCGGCACCGGGCGGAGAGGGAGCAGGCGGCCGCGCGCGGGAGCCTTGAGGCGGTCAGCCGGAGTCTTCAAAGCGCCGGGGCAAGACCGCGCGAACTGCGGGAGACCGGGACAGGGGATCGCTTCACCCTCGATCCGCGATCCATGAGCAGAGAAGATCGCGAGGCACTGAAAAAGCGCATCCTCGAGGCCAGCGCCCAAGGACGAAAAATCGGCCCCGGGGAGTAAAACTCAATTTTGAAAGGAGATTTTTATGGACAACTATTTTAATCTTCAGCATTTTGCCGATGCCGGTACACTGATCAATGCCACCGGCGGCTTTGCAAACGCCTACGACAGCACCGCCGGAACCGCCTTTGATTCCGACCACAGCCTGTCTGCCGAGCTCAAGGCCTTCTATGACACGGAGCTTCTGGAAAACGCGCGAACCGAGCTCTTCTACGCGCAGCTTGCCAAACGCCAGCCCCTGCCTGCAAACCACCACGGCAGCGTCGAGTGGCGCAAGTGGAACACCTTTGAGCGCGCCGAGAAGCTCACCGAGGGCGTGATCCCTACCGGCCAGAAGTTCGGCGTCACTGCCGTGACCGGCAGCATCGACCAGTACGGCACCTACACCGCCATCACCGACAAGCTGGAGCTCAGAGCCTACGACGACGTGATCCTCGGCGCCACCGAGGAGATGGGCGCCTCCGCCGCCGAGACCCAGGAGGCCCTGATCCGCGACGCCCTGTATACCAACACCAACGTCCTCTACTGCGACAAGGTCAAGAAGGCCGACGGCAGCGTCAGCGCGACGCCCGCCCAGAACAGCGATCTCGTGGAGGACGCGACTTACCACTGTCACCTCACCCCCGAGATGGTGAACAAGGCTGTCACTGTCATGAAGAAAAACCGCGTGCCGAGGATCGGCGGCAAGTACTACGCGGTCATCCACCCCTCGGTGGCCCACGACCTGCGCGCAAGCGACAGCTGGATCGAGGCCCACAAGTACGCCTCCCCCGAAGAGATCTTCAATGGCGAGATCGGCGAGCTGCACGGCGTGCGCTTCATCGAAAACGTCTTTGCCCCCGTCATCAAGGAGGGCAGCGGCTCCGCCGCCGTCTATGCCACCTACTTCTTCGGCAAGGACTCCTTCGGCATCATCGACCCCGAGGGCGGCGCGCTGGAGATGATCATCCACGACAAGGGCGAGATCGGCGGCCCGCTCAACCAGTTCAGCACCATCGGATATAAGTTTGAGACGAACGGCGCCACCATCCTCTACCCCGAGCGCCTGCTGCGCGTGATGAGCACGTCCAGCTTCTCCGGCTCGGATGAAGAGAATTAAATTCAATTGCGAACATGGTTCGCAATTGAGAGACTCGCGCTTATCGCACACGGCGGGCGTAACGCGCCGTGTTTGGTCGGCGCGAGGACTCGCTAAGCTCGGCTCAGAGTGTTATTGAGGCGGCAAAGCGGCCTCAATAACGATTGAAAAACTCAATCTAAACGATTTCGATAAAAATTGTAAGGAGACAAAATGGAAGAGAAAAGAGTCGAAGTGTTCATTCCCCGTGGTTCTGACCGCGAGGACCCCAACCTGTTCGTCGGCATCAACGGCGTAAACTACCTGCTGCCGCGCGGAAAGAAGTCCAGGGTGCCCGCCGCCGTGGCCGCCGAGATCAAGCGCGCCGACCTTGCCGCCGACCGCTTCTACCAGAGCGTGGACGTGCTCAAGCAGAGCGTGTGAGAGGAAAAGCGGGGGCCGGCTCCTTTTCTGAGGGGCCGGCTGCCCGCAAGGATTAGGAACCCCTCAGTCACGGCGCTTGCGGGAGACGCGCCGTGACAGCTCCCCTGAAAGGGGAGCTTATAAGGAAGGTGATTTGATTGAAAGCAATGGACATCATCGAGCGGCTGGACCTGCTTGAGCCGAACGATTATTCGCCGGAGCAGAAGCTTCATTGGCTGTGCTCGCTTGACGGGCGCATTTACCGCGAGGTCATCCAAACCCACGAGGATGTGTGGAATTCCTTTCCCGCCGCCTATGAAAGCGGGGACGAGGAGCTTCTGGTCGGAGATCCCTACGGCGAGGACCTGTATTACTATTACCTCCAGGCCATGGTCGCCGCGGAAAACGGAGAGACACAGCGCTACAACAAGCGCATGACCCTCTTCAACAGCGCCTACCAGGGCTGGGCCAACTGGTATAACCGCAGCCATAAACCCCGGCAGAGGGGCGCAGGTTTTCACTTCTGAGGGGAGGGAGAATATGGCGCTGCTGCCAAAATTGGACTATGAATACGCCGAACGCGTGGTGACCGACGTTTTCGCGGGCTATCGCCACAAGGCGCGCATCGGCGACGGGGAGTTTTACGACACCAAAAACCTCACGAGCGCGTATTACCCCCTGCTCGGCAACCGGAAGAAGCGCGCAAGGGTGCGCACGATGAAATCGCCGGGCGGGGTGCTGGCCAAGGAAAAGCTCGCCTTCGTGGAAGACGGAACTCTCTGGTACGACGGGAAGGAGACGGCGGTGACCGGGCTTGCGCCGGGCAGAAAACAGCTTGTGAGCATGGGTGCGGTCATTGTCATCTTCCCGGATAAGGTCTACTACAATACCGCCGACCCCGCCGATCACGGCAGCCTCGAGGCGGAGTACCGCTCGGCGGGCGCGGTGGAGTACACCCTCTGCCGCGAGGATGGTACCCCCTATCCCGCACCGGCTGAAAGTGAGACGTCACCCGCATCGCCCTCAGACGGTATGTACTGGATCGACGCGTCAAAGGGCCTGCGCGTTCTGCGCCAGTGGAGCGCAGCCATGAGCGAGTGGACAGAGATCCCCACGGTCTATACCCGTCTGCGCTTTATCTCCGAGGGGGAAGTAAAAAACCTGTTCCGGAAAAACGACGGCGTGAGCATCAGGGGTGCGGCGGTGGAATCGGTCAACGGCGACCATGTGATCTGCGCCATCGGGGGCGGTGAAGGGGAACACGATTATATCGTCGTGACGGGTATCCTCGACTCTGCCGTCACCCAGACACAGGGCACGGTGTACATCGAGCGGCGGACACCGGAGATGGACTTCGTCATCGAGTGCAAAAACCGCCTCTGGGGCTGCCGTTACGGACTGACGGACGGGAAAAATCTCAACGAGATCTACTGCTGTGCCCTGGGCGACTTCAAAAACTGGCGGCAGTACACGGGCGTATCGACCGACAGCTGGACGGCGTCGGTAGGTTCGGACGGGCCGTGGACCGGAGCGGTGAACTTTCAGGGCTACCCGATGTTCTTCAAGGAAAACCGTATCCACCGCGTCACGGTGTCCTCCGTCGGCGCACACCAGGTCACCGAAACCGTGTGCCGCGGCGTACAGGAGGGCTGCGCGGGAAGCCTGCAGGTGGTCAACGAGACGCTGATATATAAAAGCCGTGCCGACATCTGCGCCTATCAGGGCAGCTTCCCCGAGTCGATCAGCGACGCGCTGGGAGACGAGCGCTACTATGATGCCGCCGCCGGCGTACTGGGTGAGCGCTATTACATCTCCACGCGGGACGCGAAGGGGAAGTGGAACCTTTTCGTCTACGACATCCGGCGCAATCTCTGGATGCGGGAGGACGAACTGCACGCGCTCGGCTTTGCTTCCCTGGGCGACGAGCTCTACTGCCTGACGGAGGACGCGCTTTTCGCCATGGCGGGAAGCGTCGGTACCCCGGAGCCGTATGTTTCCTGGGAGGCGGAAACGGGTATGCTCTACTACCAGTACCCGGACCGCAAGTACCTCTCGCGCTTCAACCTTCGCCTGTATATGGAGGAGGGCGCACAGCTCGATGTGTACCTGATGTACGACTCCAACGGCGAGTGGGTGCGGCAGGGGCGTGTGAAGATGAAGGGCACGCGCACCGTGACTCTGCCCGTGCGGCCGCGCCGCTGTGACCACATGCGCATGAAGCTCGTGGGCAAGGGTGAGGTGCGGCTCTACTCCATCGCAAAAATACTGACGATGGGAAGTGATGTGGGATGATCGAGCTGCCGCCCATCCTCACGGGAGACGAAAAGCAGCAGATCAGGCAGCTGCGGGACTACCTCATAAGGCTTGTCCGGCAGCTCAATGAGGAGGAAAAGCATGATTGAATTTTATGTCAGCGGTCAGAACCTGCGCGTGTACACCCCGGTCGTTGCAGCGGATACGCTGAACTATCTGACGGCGAAGGTGTGGTTCCTCGGAGATGAGTGGGACGGCTACACGCGCTGGCTGCATTTTCGCCGCGGCGAGGGCGCAGGCACCGAAGTCTACGATCTCATTCTCGACGGCAATGACGGCATTACCGCGGACAAGGGCCTGAATCTCACTGAGGGGGAGTGGACAGTCTATCTCAGCGGCAACAGAGAGGGAGCGCGGCTCACAACCGCGCCGGTGATCCTCACCGTCAGGGAGTCCGGGCTTGTGGACGCGCCTCTGCATGCCCTGCCCCTGAGCGTGGCGGAGCAGATTTCAAACAACGCCTCCGCCGCCCTTGCCGCCGCAAGAGAGGTGAAGACTCAGGCGGAGGCGGGCGCCTTTAACGGGCGCGACGGCCTGAGCTTTGTCATTGCGGGTTACTACGACACATTTGCCGCGCTTCAGACAGCCGTTTCGAGTCCGAAGCCGGGCGAAGCCTACGGAGTGGGGACCGCCGCACCCTATGATATTTATATTTGGGACGCGGTAAATGCATGCTGGCGTAATAACGGCAGCATCCAGGGAGCCAGGGGCAGCAACGGTGCACCCGGCGCCACCTTCCGCCCCAGCGTGGACTCAGCCGGAAACATCTCCTGGACAAACGACGGGGGACTGGATAACCCGGTTTCCCAGAACATCCGCGGCCCCGCCGGGCAAAACGGCGAACAGGGCCCGGCGGGAGCCAGCGCCTTCGAGGCGGCGGTGGATGCCGGCTACCAGGGTACCGAGGCCACCTTCAACGCAGCCCTCGCCGCCCTTCCCTACCACGGGGCAAGGCACCTGCCGGGCGGCGCTGACCCCATCAGCATCCGCACCGAAAGCCTGGAAAACGGCGCAGTGACGGCGGAGAAGCTCTCACCGGGGGCGGTAAGCGTCACCTATGCTGCCGAGCTCGACCCCGCAAACTGGGAGGGGACTACGGCCCCCTTCAGCCAGACGGTGAGCGTCCCCGGCCTTCTGGGCAGCGACACACCGCTGGTGGATCTCTCCCTCAGCGGCACGTTTTCCACTGACCGGAAGCGCCTGGAGGACTATGCGCAGCTCTACCGCGCCTTGACGGCGGACGGCGCGCTCACCGTATACGCCGCCGGCAGGCCGACGGCTACGCTGACGCTGAGAATCCTGTGCATAAGGAAGTGAGAGAATGGGAGAAGCATTTTTTATGAAAAGGGGCGGCGCGAACACCGCCCTCGCCCTGAGCGGCTACGCCATGATCTGTGCCAAAATCCCGGCGGGCAGCGCCTGCGTCTGTGCCAAGGGCGGGGAGCGCATGACGGCGGAGATCGTGCCGGGTATCGCGGCCTTCCCCGTCCCATCGAGCGGGGCATGGACGGTGACCATCTCCGACGGGGCGCGCGGCAGGACCGGCCTTGTCGCCATCAGCGGCCAGGGCGAGGTACGCGCCATCCAGATCAGCTACCCCGGCGCGCCTTCCGTGAACGAGGGCGGGGTGATTCTGTCGGCCCAGAGCGGGCTCAAGGGTGGCTGCACCCTCGGCGGCAGCGCGGTTTTGAGCGGCAATGCCATCCGGGAAAACGGCGCGGGCGGCTTCTGGCTCGCTCCGGCAATCGACCTGAGTTCGTATTCAACGCTGACGGTTACGGGCTATCTGCGCTCAGCCGGGGAAGACCGCAGCCGCATCGGAATCGGCAGTACCAGCGCAAAGGTTTTTGACGCTGCCGGGGTGCCGGACATGACCGCTGTGTGGATGGGCGGCATTGATGCACTGTACACCGCGTCCCTGAGCATCACATCGCTGACGGGAACATACTACATCGGCTCGGCAGCTGTGGGAAACAATCTGGAAATCACCGGGATCACACTGAGCTGAGGAGGTGGCGCTATGATGAATCTGACACGGGGTGAAAGCTTCACGATCGAGATTTTCTTCGACCTGGATATGGAAGAGCTGGAGAGTTTTGAGGTATCAGTCGTGCAGAACGGGAAAACCGTCATATGCAAGGGAATGGCGGAGGCAGTGATCGACAGGGATGAAAAGTGCGCCTGGATGACACTGAGCGGAGAGGAGACAGCAAAGCTTCACAGCGGAGGACCGGCCTGGGCGCAGACAAGGGGTATACTCACCGACGGCGAGACGCTGCTCAGCGAGGTGGAAGAGATCAGCGCCGTCGACACGCTGCACGAAAGGGGGAACCGGCCATGGTGCTGAGACAGGGAAAAAAGACCGCACAGGTGGAGATGCACAGCGGCAGAGAGGCACAGATCGGCCTTTATGCAGCCGAAGTAAAGCGGGCCGCGGAGGAAGCGGAGAGAAGCGCGGAACGCGCAAAGGCGGCCGAGGCCGCCGCGGTTGCGGCTGTAGAGTCGGAACGCTATCTGCCCATCCCCGGTGAAAACGGAAACTGGCAAATTTGGGATCGGGAACGTAAGCTGTATGTGGACTCCGGGGAGAGCTGCCGCGGACAACAGGGGCTGCCTGGGCCGCAGGGAAGCCAGGGACCGCAGGGCGAAACCGGTGAGCCGGGCCCGCAGGGAAGCGCAGGGCCGCAGGGTGATAAAGGAGAAAAAGGTGACAAGGGAGATACAGGGCCGCAAGGTCCAAAAGGCGATCCCGGAAATGCCGCAGCGCAGGCAACGGAAATCACAGCCATCGGTCCCGTGCCCATGGCGACCTTCAACTCCTCTGCTGCCGGCATGCCGCTCAAGGGACTGACGGTCGATATAGAACCTGTGCACGCAGGCAAAGGCGATCCCAGCCCGGAAAACATGCGACCGATCACTGGCTGGACGGGTGTGAATGTTTTTGACGATCCGAAATACGCCTTCCCGATCAACTGGAACCAGATCCGAACTGACACGTCGCAGTCTCGCACAGTGGATGGAATAACAACCAAATATGATCCGCAAACCCATCTTTTTACCATAACCAACAACAGCCGAACAACGAACTTCGGTTCAGGCTCAACGCAATGTACGGTATCGAGCGTTGATCCCATGCCAGGGCATAGATATGCGCTGCTTGGTCCGTACCATTCTGGGGTCTGCGTATCGACGGTTAACGATAACAACACCCTTCGTACAACGGCAAATGTTGGCAGCATTATGACTATGAACGCATCGACAGCAACCATGTTTCGTCTGCGCATAACATCCAGCTATGATTTTGTCTCAGCCCACCCTGTCGGTGATGTTTATTCCTTCTATCTGAATATCGTCGATATCACTCAGCTTCTTGGAGAAGAAACAGCGGCAACTGCAACATACGAACAGATTGCAGAAATGTTTCCAAAAGACTGGTATCCTTACAACGCAGGAGAGATCAACTGCGTCAGCGCTGTCAACGGTGACCCGCATCGGAAAATATCTGTCAATTGGCAGAACGAAGCTGGCACAGTCTACGGCGGGACGTTTGATGTGGTGAACCGCAAATTGAATTCTTACCCCTATTATTCAAGCTATAACGGCGAAACGATTATAGGGCCTTGGATATCCAGTATGGATGTTTACGCGCCCGGCGCAACGCCAACGCTTGGCGCTCAGGTTGTAGATATGGGCGGCGCTGCTGCAAGCTACGACTTATCCGACGTCCCTGAAATAACCACGCTTTTTGGCGAGAATACTATCTGGGCCGACTGCGGCAGCGTGACCGTCACTTACGGGGCGTATCTGGAGACTGTCAAAGCCCATGCCGATCAGCTCGGCGAAAGCATCCTCGGCACGATTGCCCCGCTGGAAACAACATACACCGCAGGCCAAAATTACACGGTCGGAAGCTTTCTCGTCGTCGGAGCCAAATTCTATAAGGTCACAGCAGCCATTGCCGAGGGCGGTTCGATCACGCCGGGGACGAACGTTATTCAAACGACTGTGGCAGAGCAACTTATGGCGCTTGCTGCGCAGTAAGAAAGGAGATTAATCATGAAGCAGTTTTATATCGCAGAGATCCAGCAGTATCAGGACGGCAGCTACGGCCATATCGTACACTATGCCGCCGATGAGAACGCGGACAGGGCGCAGTGTAAGGCCGAGAGCAAATATCATGAGGTGCTGGCCGCGGCAGCGTTGAGCGAGCTGCCGTCCCACGCGGCGATCCTGTTCACGTCTGACGGCTTTCCCATGCTGCACCAGTGCTATAAGCACGCTGCACAGGCAGTACAGCCCACGCCGGAGCCGGATACCTCGGAGGGTGAATGACAGACAATGACGGGAAGACCGGCAGCGGTCTCCTCAAGGAGGGCAGACAATGTACTGGCATGAGCTGATTTCGGAACTGGAGATCATCCACGCGTTGGATTGCTTTCTTGCCGGTGTGATCGTCGGCATGATCGTGACGCTCACAATGATCACTTTGACGGAGGGCGGAAAATGAAGGGTGTCGACATTTCTCATTACCAGAAGGGCCTGACGATCCGGCAGATCCGGGAGGCAGGCAAGGACTTTGCCATCATCAAAGTCACTGAGGGGACGTGGCTCAAGGACGCCGCAGCCTTCGACTTTTACCGTGAGGCTTATGAGTTGGGTTTTCCGGTCGGCTGCTACTGCTACAGTCACGCACTGACGGGAGAAGAAGCGCAGCGGGAGGCACGTTTCCTGCTGGATACCATCAAAGGTTCCCCCATGCCCTGCGGCGTGTTCCTGGACATAGAGACTCCGGAGCAGCGTGCTCTTTCGTCGGAGCAGCTCATGGCTGTGGCGGAGGGCTGGTGCGGCACCATATGCAAGGCGGGGTATGTGCCGGGAGTTTACGGCTCGGAGGGAAATCTCTGGTCAAAGCTCAGCCTCGACTCGCTGCCCGACGACTGCCTTGTCTGGGTCGCGCACTACGGCAGACAGCCGGTAATCCCCTGTGATCTGTGGCAATCGAGTGACAGCGGCAGCATCGGCGGTGTGAGCGTGGACACAGACGAGGCGCGCAGCGACAGATTCAGGATGATTGTGGAAAAGGGATTCGTGCTCTCACAGACTGCAGCGGCAGGTTCCGCAGAGAAAACACCGGACATTTCCGGGGCCATGGCGCTGCTGGCGGGGTATCTGCAGACAGAGGCGTTTCAGAAGGGTTTTCTCGCTTATATACAAAAAACGGAGGAATCGGAATGAGTGACGCGTGGGTTGGTGTGACGGGCTCGGTGATCGTGGGCATCCTCACGCTCATCGGGGTGCTCACCAGCAACAGCAGGGCACAGGCGGTGACGGACACAAAGCTGGAGGAGCTGACGCGCGAGGTGCGCGAGCACAACGGCTTTGCCCGCCGCATGCCCGTGGTGGAGGAACAGATCCGGGTCATCAACCACCGGATCAGCGATCTT
>JBGUQD010000114.1:0-14546 GCA_045130755.1 Candidatus Limivicinus sp.
CAATTCCAGATTACGTCAGGCCGATGCCCCCATCTTAAAGGAAAAGAGCAAGGCCGGATAGACCTTACTCTTACATTATGAATTCCACTTTGAGTGCAACGAGTGCATTTATGAAAAGATCCTCTCGAGGCGCGGGCTTTTGAAGCTGGGCGCCATGTGCTGTCAGGCGGATATCATCAACTACGGGAGCCTGCCCTACACGGATTTCATCCGTACCCAGACACTGTGTCAGGGAGGCGAGCTCTGCGACTTTCGCTTTGTTCGGCATGAGACCGACGCCGGAAACGGCTGGGAGCGCAGCAAGAGTATTTGACGGGAAACGGAGGAGAGCACGGTGCACAGACTGATCAAAGCTACTTGCACCATTGCGGCGGAGGAGATCGGAAAGGCGCGGGCTGCGTGTATCGCGGCAAAGGCGCAGAAGCGGTACGAGGAGCTCTGCCGGGAAAATGCCTCGGATTCCAAGGCGCTCCGGGCGCATACCTATGCGCGGATTTATCCGGCGATTGCCGTCTACGAGGCGCTCCGCTCCAACGGCATGGTTCAGGAGCGGGCGGCCTGGGTGATCCGGGAATACTTCCAGCGCATTGCAGCAGCCTTTGCACCGCATCTGCAGCGAACGATCAAAGTGTTCGGCCTGGCAAAGAAGGTTCCGGGTATCTTCATGAAAGTGGTGCTGAAAGGCTTTGGGCCGGATGCGGGATTCCGGTATGAATTCCCGGAGACAGCGGAAAACGAAGCGAGAGCGACGGTTGTCCAGTGCCCTTATTATGAGACCTGCCTGCGCTATGGCTGCCCGGAGATTACCCGGGCCTTCTGCGACGGCGATGACGCGGGCTACGGCCATCTGCATCCGAAGCTGATCTGGGGCCGCACCAAGACCATCGGCCGGGGCGGCGACTGCTGCGACTTCCTGCTGGCATATGAGGAGGACTGAGATGGTCATTCGGGAATTCGGAACGGAAAACAAAAAACATCTGGTGTTCTTCCAGGGCAGCTGTGAGCCGTGGGAGGAGTTCCGCCCGGCGGCGGAGGGACTGGCCAGGGAGTTTCATGTGCTGCTGGTGACCCCGGATGGCCACGATCCGGAGGAGCATAACGACTTTATCTCCGTGGGAAAGACGGTGGACGACACGGCACGCTGGCTGAGAGAACATGGGATCGCACATCTGGACGCCATGTATGGACTGAGCTTCGGCGGCGGGATGGTGGTGCGCTTTCTGACGACCCAGAACGTCCCGGTGGACAGGGCCATCATCGACGCGGGAACCGCGCCCTATCAATACCCGAAATGGGTTTGCAGGCTGATCGGCGTGCGGGACTACCTGATGTTGAAAATGGCCCGTTCCTCCGTAAAGATCATGGAGCTAGCCTTCCCGACGGACTGCTTTGCCCGCGACCCGAAGAACGCCGCGCAGGAGTACGAACAGATCCGGCAGTATCTGAAGGGCTACAGCGACAGGACGATCTGGAACATCTTCTGGTCGGCCAACAATTACGAGGTGCCGAAGACGGCGCCCCGGCTTTCGACAAAGATTCAGTTCTGGGTGGGCACCGACGAATGGGGCTCCCGCTTCCGGGATCTCAAATGGGCGATGGGGTATCTGCCCCAGATCGAGATCGTGAAGATCCCCCATATGATGCACGGGGAATTTGTGATGATGCACCCGGAGAAGTTCACCAAAAAAGCGTTGTCGTTTTTCAGAGAATGAGTACGTTACGGTAAGGCATAAAGGAGAAATCCTTCCTCTCTTGGATCCTTCGTATTGACAAAGGGGCAGCGCATTGCTATAATGATAACTAAGTTAGCAATCTTTGTTATCATAAGAGGTGAAGCTTATGGCTTACGGCACATACGACGATACCCATCAGCGGATCTTGGCAAGCGGCATGAAGATGTTCCTGGAAAGCGGCTTTGAACGCACGAACCTCCGGGATCTCTGTGCCGATGCCGGCGTCACCACGGGCTCCTTCTACCGGCACTTTGAGAGCAAAGAGGACATCTTCTCCTTTTTTGTTCAGCCCGCTGTGGACGAGATCAAAAGCATATTTGCCGACGCTGAGCCCGTCTGCCGTGAGGCGGTCGAAACGGGAGATATCCGCAGACTCTGGATGATCATGGACGCAGATCGGCTGCTGGAATACATCTACCGCAACTTTGATGCGCTTAAGCTGCTGCTGAAATGCTCGGATGGGACAAAGTACAGCGGTTTTCTGAACGACGTGGTCTGTATGGAGACGGATATTTCCCTACGCTCTCTGAATCTGGCCAAAGACCGCGGTTATCTCACGGCGGAGCTTCCCTCGGAACCGGAGATGCACATGATCTGCCACGCATATGTCTCGAGCGTCTTTGAGGCGGTGCTGCACGATTTGAGCAGAGATGTGATGGAAAACTACATTCATACCATCGTAGACTTTTTTACGGCGGGTGCCTACGCGGTGTTGGGACTATAATAGATAAAACAGCATGCCTCACAAGATGTGAGGCAGCTTTTAAGGGCACGAGTTAGCGAAGCCTAACCAAAGAGAGGAGAAATAGGATGCTTGCTTGGATCGCAGATAATATCGCATCCATCGTGCTGTTGCTTGCGGTGGTCGCGATGGTTTTCTTCCTGGTAAGGAGCAAAATCAAAGAAAGGAAACAAGGCTCGTGCGGCTGCGGTTGTGAAGGTTGCAGCGGCTGCGCGGCTCAAAAAAAGGGAGGAAAGATATGAGACTGACAGAAATGAAACCGGATCAGAACGGTTTGATCCAAAAGATCGGCGGGGACGCGCACTTTCTCAACCGCATCACTGCCATCGGCGTCACGGAGGGGACAGAGTTCCAAACCGTACGCAACGACAAAAAGATGCCGGTACTGGTCTATCTGCGCGAGACACTGATCGCCATCAACCGCGCGGATGCGGAAAGAATCGAGGTGGAGTCTGTATGAAAAACGCGATCGCCCTTCTGGGCCAGCCGAACTCCGGCAAATCGACCGTCTACAATGCGCTAACCGGCTCCCGGCAGCATGTGGGCAACTGGCCCGGCAAGACCGTGGAGAAGAACGACGGCTTTTATACCTACAACGGGACGCGCTACACCGTCACCGACCTGCCGGGCAGTTACGGCCTCTCCGGCAACTCCGATGAGGAGATTATAACCGCTGATTTCATCAAGGCCGACCAGGCGGATCTGGTATGCATCCTGGTGGACGCCTCCCAGCTGGAGCGCAGCATGTACATGGTCGCGGAGTTTGCCCAACTCAACAAGCCCGCGGTGCTGCTGCTGAACATGATGGACGTGGCGAAGGCACAGAAAAAGGAGATCGACCACAAGCTGCTGGAGCAGCGCCTGGGCATCCCCGTGCTGCCCTTCACCGCCGCGGAAAGCAAGGGCTACGATGAGTTGAAAGAGCTGCTGGCCAAAGAATTGGAGGCTCCCCACAAGCTCGCGTCCATACCGGAGATCCCGGCGAGCGGCGACGTGCAGGCGGAGAGCGAGGCCAAATACCGCTGGATCCAAAGCATGCTTGCGGGCGTGACCCATTTCGAACAGAAGCACTTTGAACTGAGTAAGCGCGACAAACGGCTGCTCAGTCCCATCCGCGGCAAATTTGCCTGCTTCGGAACAATCCTGGTCGGCTTCCTCGCGGCAATGATCATCTGCTTCCCCCTGATGGGAATCGGCTCCATGATCCCGCAACTTTTGAACAAGCCCATCGCCAATCTCCTGAACGGCTGGAACGTACACCCCTGGCTGGTCTCGATCTTCAGCATCATCCTGCCCAACACCTTATACTTCTGCATCGCCATGTCAGGCTTCGTCTTCGGCGTCAATTTGGTATTCGGCTACCTGGAGGAGATCGGCTTCCTGGCCCGGGCGGCCTATCAGTTTGACGGTCTTCTGTCTGGCCTGGGCCTCCAGGGCAAGGCCATCTGCCCAATCCTGATGGGCTTTGGCTGCACCATCGGCGGTACCTGCGGTACCCGCGTCATGGACAACTGGGGCCAGCGGATGCTGACCATGGCGGTCGTCTGGGCGGTGCCCTGCGCCTCCATCTGGACCATCATCCCGGTCATCAGCTCCATGTTCTTCACCCCCTGGCAGACGATGCTCGTCATCCTGGGTATTCTGCTTTACGTGGTGCTGCTGATGACGATCGTGTCCAAGGTGTTCGGCCGCACGCTGGTGTCTGAAAGCTCCCGCAGCGGCATGATTATGGAGCTTCCCCCTTACCACACGCCCCACTGGAAGCACATCCTCAAGGAGGCCTTCCTGAAAGCCTGGGACATTTTCAAGCGCGCGCTCCGGACGGTGACGCTGATCTCCCTGCTGTTCTGGGCCTTCTCCTACAGCGGCAGCAGCAACGTGGCGGACAGTCTGCTCTATAAGGTCGGAACCGCCATCGAGCCTGTGACCCGTATCTTCGGTCTCGGCTGGCGGACCTTCATGGGCTTCCTCAGCTCTGCCTTTGCCAAGGAGGCGGTACTGGGCGTGCTCAACGCGGTCTTCGTCGGGGAGGGCACCGTCCTTGATGCGACCTTCCGCTCCGCCTTCAATGTTGCGACCGACAACGCCGTGCTGGGTCAGGCCATGTCCGACGTGGTCAGCAAGGCCGAGGCGCTGGCCTTCATGTGCGCCTGCACCTTCAATATCCCCTGCGTCATGGCCCTGAGCACCACCTACCGGGAATCCCACTCCCTCAAGTGGACGGCCAGAATCGCCGCCTTCTATGTTTGCGGTGCGCTGATCCTCGCCTGCATCGTCTTCCATATTGCGGCATTATTCCTGTAAGGAAAGAGTGATATGAAATGAAAGAAAAGAAGCAGAGCGACTTGTCCGTCCTGCTGGGTTACGCGGGAAGTTATAAGAAGCTGACCTTTTTGGGCCTCGGCCTCTCGGCCATCGCCATGATCTTGGGGATGGCCCCCTACCTCTGCATCTGGCTGGTGGCGCGGGATCTGATCGCCGTCGCGCCCGACTGGACGCGGGCCGAGGGTATCGGCCGCTACGGCTGGATGGCCTTCGCCTTCGCCGTAGCCGGGATCGCGGTCTATTTTACCGCACTGATGTGCACGCATCTGGCCGCCTTCCGCACGGCCTCCAACATCCGCAAGCAAGGGATGACCCACCTGATGGAGACGCCGCTGGGCTTTTTTGATTCCAATGCCTCGGGGCTTCTCCGCAACCGCCTCGACGGCGCGGCCTCCGATACGGAGACGCTGCTGGCCCACAATCTGGCGGATATCGTGGGCAGTGCTGCGATGGTGCTTACTATGCTCACGCTGATGTTCGTCTTTGACTGGCGCATGGGTGCGGCCTGCCTCCTGGCGGCGGTTGTATCAGTCGCGGCTATGTTCTATATGATGGGCGGCAAAAACGCAGGGCTCATGGCGGAGTATCAGGCGGCTCAGGATGTCATGAGCAAGGCCGGGACGGAATATGTGCGCGGCATTCCCGTGGTGAAGGTGTTCCAGCAGACCGTGTACTCCTTCAAGGCCTTCAAGCAGGCCATCGAGGATTACAGCGCCAAAGCGGAGCACTATCAGGGCGATGTGTGCCGGGTGCCGCAGGCCATCAACCTGACCGCGACGGAGGGCGCCTTCGTCTTCCTCGTTCCGGTCGCGCTGCTGCTGGCGCCGGGTGCGCTGCGCGACGGAAGCTTTGCGGGATTTCTCACAGACTTCGCGTTTTACGCGGTCTTTTCCGCCATCGTCTCAACAGCACTGGCCAAGATCATGTTTGCCGCCAGCGGCATGATGCTGGCGAGCACCGCGCTGGGCCGTATCGCCCAGGTCATGAACGCGCCGACGCTGGAAGTCACGGATGATCCTCAGACGCCGCGGGACAACCGTGTGGAATTCAAAGATGTAAGCTTTACCTACGACGGCGCTGAGCTTCCCGCGCTGGACCATGTCTCCTTCCGGGTGGAGCCGGGGCAGACCGTGGCGCTGGTCGGTCCCTCTGGCGGCGGCAAGACCACGGCGGCCAGCCTGATCCCGCGATTCTGGGACGTCAGCTCCGGAGCGGTGGAGGTCGGCGGCGTGGACGTGCGGCAAACCGATCCCCATGTGCTGATGGACCAGGTGGCCTTCGTTTTTCAGAATACCCATCTGTTCAAGGCCTCGATCCTGGAAAATGTGCGGGCCGCGCGGCCGGACGCGTCAAGAGAAGAAGCGCGGGCGGCTCTTTCCGCCGCGCAGTGCGACGACATCCTCGAAAAGCTCCCCGACGGGATGGATACCATTATCGGCGCCAAGGGCACCTACCTCTCCGGCGGAGAACAGCAGCGCGTGGCCCTGGCCCGGGCCATCCTGAAGGACGCGCCCATCGTGGTACTGGACGAGGCTACGGCCTTCGCCGACCCCGAAAATGAAGCGCTGATCCAGAAGGCTTTTGCCCGGCTCACCGAGGGCCGCACGGTGATCATGATCGCCCACCGGCTCTCCACCGTGGTGGGCGCGGACAGGATCATCGTTCTGGACGCCGGTCACGTCGTCGAGCAGGGCACGCACGACGAGCTGCTGAAAGCAAACGGACTCTATGCCCGCATGTGGGAGGACTACAAGCAGGCTGTGCAGTGGAAGATTTCCGTGGACAAGGAGGTGAAGTAAGATGTTCGGAAAAGCATTTCAGCGCAAGTACGCGCTCAGCGATCAGGGCATCAAAAATGCAAAAGCGGGAACCTTCTGGACGGTCGTCGTCAATCCGGTCGTGATGGGCGGCATGGGCATCCTTTACTTCATGATGAAGGGGCTGCTCGCCACGCTGACCGACAGCGCGCCGCTTGCCCGCGCGCTTCCGATCGTGCTGATGGTTCTCCTCTTTCTGCTGCTCTCCTTTATCACTCACCTGCAACAGTATAAAGCGACCTACGGCCTTGTCTACGGCGAAGTAAAGAACATGCGCATTTCGCTGGCCGAGCGGCTGCGAAAGCTCCCGCTGGGCTACTTCGGCAAGCGCGATCTGGCCGATCTCACCGAGACCATCATGGGCGACGTGAACCGGCTGGAACACGTCTGGTCTCATTGCCTGGGCTATCTCTACGGCTCCTATATCTCCACGGCGCTGATCGCAGTCATGCTCTTCGCGTACAACTGGAAGCTGGCGCTCTCCTGCCTCTGGGGCGTCCCGGTGGCTTTCGCGCTTCTGTTCGGCAGTCGCAAGCTGACGAAGCGCCGTTCCGAGATCACGAAAGCCGCGGCCGTCAACGTGTCCGACGGCATCCAGGAGACGCTGGAAAACATCCGGGAGATCCGCGCGACGAATCAGGAGGGACGATTCCTCCGGGCGCTGGGCGACAAGATTGACGCCCATGAAAAAACCATGCTGCAGGGCGAGCTCGCCGCCGGGATCTTCGTGAACGCGGCCAGCGTCATCATGCGTTTGGGCGTGGCGACCACGATCCTTACCGGGACGAGACTGATCCTCACCGGGCAGATCGACTTTCTCATGCTGTTCATGTTCCTGCTGGTCATCACCCGCGTCTACGCGCCCTTTGATCAGGCGCTGGCGCTGATCGCCGAGATGTTTATGTCCCAGGTCTCCGCCGGCCGTCTTATGGAGATCTACGACGCCAGGACCGCAGAGGGAAGCGAGAGCTTTATCCCGCAGGGTCATGACATCTTGTTTGATAATGTCGACTTTGCCTATGACGACAAACAGGTGCTGGACAGCGTCAGCTTCACGGCAAAGGAGGGCGAGGTCACGGCGCTGGTCGGTCCCTCCGGCTCCGGCAAGAGCACCTGTGTCCGCCTGGCCGCGCGGCTCTGGGATATTGACCGGGGCAGCATCAAGGTCGGCGGCGTGGATATTTCCAGCGTTGATCCCGAGATCCTGCTGACGGACTACTCCATGGTGTTCCAGGACGTGGTGCTCTTTGACGATACCGTGATGGAAAACATCCGCCTCGGCAAGCACGGAGCGACGGACGAGGAAGTCCTCGCGGCCGCCCGCGCGGCCAACTGCGACGAGTTTGTGGCGAAGCTGCCCCAGGGCTACTTAACGCCGATCGGAGAAAACGGTGCCAAGCTCTCCGGCGGCGAGCGACAGCGCATCTCCATTGCCCGCGCTCTTCTGAAAAACGCGCCGATCGTGCTGCTGGATGAGGCCACGGCCTCGCTTGACGTGGAGAACGAGACCAAGGTGCAGAGGGCGCTTTCCCGCCTGCTGGCGGGAAAGACCGTGCTGGTCATCGCCCACCGGATGCGCACCGTGGAGGCGGCGGACCATATTGTGGTGCTTTCGGGCGGCAAGGTCGCCGAAGAAGGCAGGCCGGAAGATCTCCTGCAAAAAGACGGTGGTATCTTCCGCCGCATGAGCAAGCTTCAGACTGCCAGTGCAGGCTGGAGCATTTGAGAGTAATCGAAGCGCCATCACCGTGTTTGAGTGATGGCGCTTTTATATGTCTAGATTTCTCTCATTTGTCCATCTATCAGAACGTCGGTCATGATCTTGGCAGCCAAGCGAAAGGCATTAATAAAAGTCTCACAATCGGTCAGCACGTTCACCTCCCGCTGAGCGGTCATGTAATCCTCAAACAACTCTTTTTGTTCTTCGGTGAGACTGTCTGTCAGTGCACCTCCGGCTTTTACAACTTCATGATTCATTTTTGACATGAACTAGATAAATTGAACCACCTTCACCCGAAAGTTGTTCATTGTATCAAAGTACATGTCCCTTGCCAGATCATCCTCGCAGCTTGATACAAGTTGCGGGGATGATTTCTTTGTGGTATGCTGAAAAGGGGTGATATTCTGCATGATACAGCTTAACAAGGCCATGAAACGCCTTCTGCAGCAGCATAAGATTGATGTTGATAGCGTCAAAACCAGAGATTCTTATCCGATCTGGAAGAAGCAGGATCAGGCGGGCAGACCGTATTGGGGCGTCTCGGATTTTTGGAATTTGGATCAGAATGGTGTCTCTGCATCGGAAGAGCTTTCACAATTGGAATGGGATGGAAATGAAGTGCATCTCGATGCATACGCTGAGGATCAGATACCGGAGATCCTCAGAGAGTCAATCGGGATTATAAAGGCTTGGATGGTTCAATTAGAGCATGATGAACCGGATATGCCGTTTCTGATATTGGCAAGCTATGACGACGGCGCTGAACTGGTAAACAAGGAAGACTATCCGGACGGCTGCTATTCGATCACGTTTCGCTTCTGGGTGCCTCGCGGCGGGAATACCGTTGTGAACCTTGCGTCCTTTGAGAACTGGGAACAGCCTGCTCTTCTGGCTGTCTGCGGTAAATGCACACCCGTCCCCTGCCGGAGCACCACATGAAAAACACGTATCTTCCCTCTTTCCATTTCCCCTGTGATATGCTATACTGAGGTTAGCTAAAACTAACTTTTGTATAAGGAGAAGATCATGAACAGAACTGTCATCAAGATCGAGGGAATGGCCTGCCCCATGTGTGAGGCGCATATCAGCGAAACAATCCGCAAGGCGGTGTCGGATGCAAAGAAAGTGAGCGCTTCTCATAAGAAGGGGGAGGCGAGCTTTCTCACTGAGGGCGAGGTCGATCTTGCTCTGCTGCAGCAGGAGATTGACAAGACCGGCTACCGGTATCTCTCCGGTGAGACGACGCCCTATGTCAAACGCGGCCTCTTCGGCTGAACACATAAAACGGATTCGCAAGAGCGAATCCGTTTTATGTTCAATTTGTTCTTTAAGCTGCCAACTGCCGGTCCAGGAACGCGGCGATATCCTGCACCCGCGCATCCGTCAGCGGGTTTTGCAGCCCGGCCTCCTCAGCGGCTCCGATGATGCCGATCTCCTCGCTGTCCACGAGGCGGAGATAGTCTTTCAGACCGCTGCCGTCGGCAAGCTCGTGCTCGTAGATTTCGAGCGCGCAGATACCCGACACCGGGTAGCTGATGACATAGAAGGGCTGCTCGAAGAGATGGGTGATGTCAACCCAGGTAAGGCCAAAACCGTCATCCCCTTCGCTCAGGCCGTACGCTCTGCCAATCTCGTCCATCAGGGCGTTGAGCTTTTCAACGCTGGGATCCTCCATGGCGAAGGCCCGGTCCTCAAACTCGGCATAGGCCGACTGCCAGACGAGCGTATCGAGGATGTCATACAGGTTCAGCAGGCGAAGATCAGCTGTTCCATATTCACCCAACACACCGCGCAGCTGCTCCAGCGCGAGAAACTGCATGCTCTGGGAATAGACTTCGGCCAGATCCATGCTGCGGTAAGCACCGTAACTCATATACGCCTCGGCGTAGTGACCAAATTCGTGGGTGACGGTGATGACATCCGTTCTGTCACCGTAGGGGTTGACAAAAAGGAATGGCGCGTCATAATCATCCAGATAGGTCTGATAGGACATGTTGGCTTTGAGATCGCTCATGGCAAGGTCGCTCAGTTCATTGCGGCGCATGAAGTCATAGGCCTGCGCGACCTCTCCGCCGAGGCCGTGTGCCACAGTTTCCAGTACGCCGTAGAGCTGATCCTCAGACACATAGCCCTCCATGAGCTCCGACTGCCGATCCTCGTCCATACGGTTTTGATAGACCGGCAGGAGATACCGCTTGACGCTGTCGATAAACGCACGGCTCTCTGCCACATCAAAATCGCGGTCAAAGCCGATGTCGAACATCATCTCGGCAAAGCTGCCATAGCCGAGCTCTTTCGCCTGCGCCTTACGGACCTCCATCAGGCGGAGATAGAGATCGCCGAGGAGGGGGTTGTACTTTTCATAATAAGCATTGAGAAGATTGTTGTAATCCCGCGCCCCCCAGACATCATAGAGCGCGTCGCTCAGCGGAACCTCTGTGCCGTGGACATTGATGGTGGGTGAAGCAACAAGCTCACGGTAAGCCAGCAGCAGCTCGTTTTCCTGATCAATGAGGTTAACATAATTATCGGAGAGCATGCTTTCTGCGTCCTCGCCGTATTCGGCCAGAAAGCCCTCACCGAAAAATTCGCGCTCGAGACGGTCACCGTAGGGCGACGCGCCGCAGGCGAGGTATACATCCTCCATGATCTGCTGTATATCTGTCAGAGCGGAAAGACACTCACCGTATTCTGCCGCCCAATAATCGTCTGTGAGATCCTGGCAGCTATGGATATCCGCAATGGTAAGCATGGTGTTGGCGCTGTAATAACGTGTGAACAGTTCCCCCAGGAGAGCCAGCGTCTTGCGATAGCCGCCTTCGGACCGGAGCACCGTATGCAGCTCGTCTGCGAGGGTGCGGAAGGCTGCCGGATCCGGGCATTCATAGGGCATGTCACCGAAGCGCAGGGTCAGCTCTGTCCCGTCTTCACTGTACCAGCCGTTCGGCAGAGCAGAGCCGCAGAGAAAGAGCGCCGCAAAAAGCATGGCAAGGATGGCAATCAGTTTCTTTTTCATAAACCAACCCCCTTTCGTTGTTTACGGCACGATTCTAACATAGTTTTTCCCTACCGAAAAGCATTCTGACGCCGATTTTAATATTCTTAAGAACTTGCAAGTCACCACAGGGTTGAGTATAATGGCGATAGGAACAAGCATTCCGGGAGGACAGCTTATGAATGATATATATGTCTGCGGACACCGCAACCCCGACACCGATTCGATCGTGGCTTCCATGGCTTATGCAAACCTGCGCAATGCCCTGGGTGACAGGGAATACAAGGCCGTGCGCATCGGGGCTATCAACGATGAGACCCAGCGCATGCTGGACCGCTTCGGCTTTGAGCCGCCCATGTACATACAAAATATGCGCGCGCAGGTCTCGGACCTGGACTTCGACCGCCCGCCCGAACTGAACAAGTCTGTTACGCTGGACCTCGCCTGGCGCAGCATGCGCGACGCAGGCCTGTCCGCCATCCCTATCCTCAATGACGACGGGACACTCTACGGCATGCTCTCCACTGGGGACATTGCCGCCTATGAGCTCTCTAATGTCTTTGACTGCCATGTGGAAGAACTGCCGCTCTTCAACCTTATCAGCGTCCTGGAGGGCCGGCTTGTCAATGAGTATTCCAATATCACCGAGACCATCTCCGGCAAGGTGACCATCGCTCTGCCCAAGGCTTTTGATGACGCGAGCTTTTCGGATAAGGACAGCATCCTCATCTGCGGCGATCAGCCGGAGATCGTGAATCGAGCCCTGGAGGCCGGGGTCGGCTGCCTGATTCTCTGCCAGACGGAGGTCCCGCAGGAGCTCATGGAGAGTACCGCCCCCACCTGCATCATCTCCACGCCTCTTAACGCGCGTCAGGTGGCCCGTCTCATTTTCCAGGGGATTCCTGTGTCTCGCTTCTGCCGCAAGGATGATCTTATTTCCTTCCACCTGACAGACTATGTGGACGATGTGCGCGAAGCCCTCATCAACAACCGCTTCCACTATTATCCTGTGCTTGACGAGAACGAGCATGTGGTCGGCTCCCTCTCGCGTTACCACATGCTGCGCCCGAGAAGCAAACGCGTGGTGCTGGTCGACCACAACGAGGCGTCCCAGTCTGTACCCGGACTTGAGCAGGTGGAGATCATGGCTATCATTGACCACCACCGCCTGGCGGACATCCAGACCAAGATGCCGGTTGCCGTGCGAAACGAGCCGGTCGGCTCCACCAACACGATCCTCACTGCCATGTACCAGGAATACGGCGTGATGCCCTCGCCCGCAATGGCAGGACTCATGTGCGCGGCGATCCTCTCGGACACTGTCATGTTCAAATCTCCTACCTGTACCAAAAAGGATATCGCCATGGCCGAGCGCCTGGCCCGTATTGCGAAGGTGTCGGTGGAGGAGCTGGGCAAGTCCCTCTTCACCTCTGCGGGCGTCGATGGGAAAACCGCCGAAGAACTCTTCCGCACCGACTACAAGCAGTTCCATATTGCAGAGAAAAATCTCGGTGTGAGCCAGATCACCTGCGTCGGCGCGGACGCCTACCTCTCCCGCAAAGACGAGCTTCTCAAATTCATGGATGAGCTGCGCGTGAAGAATGAATTTGACATCGTCATACTCATGCTCACGGATGTGCTCTCCGAGGGCTCGCATCTTCTGTATGTGGGCAGTGACGATATTATCCGTCAGGCTTTCAACACCGAGCCGAAGGACAATGATCTTTTCGTACCGGGCATGATGAGCCGCAAAAAGCAGCTTATCCCCACACTGACGGCACTCTGGGGTTAAGCTATGCATATCACCAAAATGCACGGAGCCGGAAACGACTTCGTGATCGTGAACAATATTGAATTGCGCCTGCCGCCCGAACGCTTCCCTGCGCTTGCCCGCCTCCTCTGCGCCGCCCACACCGGGGTGGGCGCGGACGGGATGATGGTGGTCGTCCCGGCTGAATGCGGCGGCGACTACGGCATGCTCTTTTACAATTCCGACGGGAGCCTCGGCGAGATGTGCGGCAACGGCGCACGCTGCATCTGCCGCTACGGACATGACCGGGGCCTCGCCGGTGATATACAGCGCGTGGAGACCACGGCGGGCCTTGTGACCGGGCAGTGTGTCGGCGAAACGCGCTATCGTGTGCGGCTTAATGACCCTTCAGTCATCGATCTGCACCGGACAGTCAGCGCCGAAGGCGCGGAATACGACTGCGCGTACATCGAATTGGGTAATCCCGGGATTCCGCACGCGGTGGTGCTGGTCGACGACTGGGACACATGGGAAACGGACAGACTCCAAGCGCTGGGCCGCGCCCTGCGCTTTGCTCCGGCATTCCCGAAGGGCGCAAACGTGAGCTTTGTAAAATTCATCGGACAGGACAGGGTCAAGGCCGTCACCTATGAGCGCGGGGTGGAGAACTTCACGCTTGCCTGTGGGACGGGCTGCGGCTCCATTACGACGGCGCTGACATTGATGGGCCTTGTGTCCGGGACGGACGTCTCGATCGGCATGCCCGGCGGCAAGCTCACCGTGAGTCTCGCACGGGAAGGGGAGCGTGTACGCGACATTTATCTCATCGGACCAACCTGTCTCGTTCTTGACGGTGAGGTATCGGACGAGTTCTTGGAGGGTCTATGCAGGACATATTAAGCTATCTGGCAGCGGAATACGATCCCATCGCCATCATTGTCTACGGCTCCTTTGCCGATGGGGCGCAGAACCTGTTCAGCGACTTTGACGCTCTGCTTATCACCGAAGGCGGCGCACGGCGGCACGACGACCGCTTTGTGGACTGCACCCAGCTTGACGTGTTTGTCCACCCACTCTCAGATTTCCAGGGAGACTATGATGTCTCGGAGTATACGCGCGTCTATGGCGGGCAGATCCTGCTCGACCGAAACGGCGTTGCGGCGGCACTTCTGGAAAAGGTACAGAAGTATGTGGACGGGCAGACCCGCAAGACACGTGATGAACTGCAGCTGGATGTGAGCTGGTGCGAAAAAATGCTGCGCCGCTCGGAACGTACCGACGCTGAAGGCAGTTATCGCCGCCACTGGCTTCTGGTAGACAGTCTGGAGATCTACACCCAGCTTCGCGCCTGGCCCTATCTCGGTCCGAAGAAGGCGCTGCGCCAACTGGAGAAAAAGGACAGGGAAGGCTACGCCCTCTATGAAAAGGCGCTGTGCGCGGGAGACTATTCCTCGCTTGCCGACT
>JBGUQD010000115.1:0-6853 GCA_045130755.1 Candidatus Limivicinus sp.
TTCGCCGCCAAACGACAAGTTTGGCGGCGAATGATTCAAAAATCATTCGCGCGATGCTCATTGCAATGAATATATGGCGCCGCAGCCGTGCAGCGGCGCTGAGCAGCAAAGCTGCTCGGCGGAACGCCTTACGGCGTTTCACTATCATATAGTCATTATAATTCCAAAAGCTCCCGCCACGAGGCAATAAGGGCATCCACCCGGTCAACGCTCTCCGCCTCAGCCGCCATGCGCAGCAGCGGCTCCGTGCCCGAGAAGCGGCAGATCACCCAAGCACCGTCGGAGAACCAGAGCTTGACCCCATCGCTGCGGTCGATGTGCTCGATTCCGTCGAGGACTGGCAGCAGCTCCTTATCAAACAGCAGCGTCTGCAGCTCGGCCTTGCGCTCGGGCGTCATCTTGAAATCGGCCTCGCGGTAGAGAAGCTCCCCGTAGGTATCGGTAATCTCTTTGTACAGCGCGGAGATGGACTTGCCCGTCACGGCCAGCATCTCAGTCAGCAGCGTCGCGGCATAGATACCATCCTTGCCGGAGATGTGCCCGCGCACCGCCATGCCGCCGGAGCTCTCGCCGCCGATGACCGCGTCGGTCTCGCTCATCTTGGCGGAGACGTACTTGAAGCCCACAGGCACCTCATAGCAGGTTTGCCCCAGACCTGCCGCCACGCGGTCAAGCAGATGGGTGGTGGAGTTATTGCGTACGCAGGGACCGAGCCAGCCGCGGTATTTGACCAGATAGTAATAGAGCAGCACAAGGAGCGTGTTCGGGTGGATGAAGCCGCCTTTCTCGTCGATGACGCCGAGCCTGTCCGCGTCGCCGTCGGTGGCAACGCCGAGATCGCAGTAACGGTCCGTGACGAAGTTTGAAAGCTGCACGAGGGTGCGGGCGTTTGGGGCCGGGAGCTTGCCGCCGAAAAGAGTGTCGTGTCGGTCGTGGATGACCTCCAGATCGCAGCGGCAGGTCATGAGGATGGTGCGCAGGCAGGTCTGGCTCACGCCGTACATGGGGTCGAGGGCGATGCGCAGGCGGGCACGTTTGATGGCCTCTGTGTCCACCAGCGCGAGGATGCTGTCGATGTAGTCGTTTGCGGTGTTGTCCTCCCGCACAAGGCCCTGCCGCAGCGCCTCGTCATAGTCGATGCTCTGGATGGCAGCCTCGGTGATTTCTTCGATCTCAGCCTCGATGCGGTTCGTGACGGACTTGTCCGCGTCACGCCCACCGCGGGTGAAGACCTTCACGCCGTTATACACAGCCGGGTTGTGGCTTGCCGTTACCATGAGGCCGTAGGGCATGTCCATGGCCTTGACCGTATACATGATGAGCGGGGTGGGGGAGGAGCGGTTGATCATCAGCACGCGGTAGCCGTTTGCGGCAATCACCTCCGCCAGCCAGTGGGCCGATTCCTTGGAGAGAAAGCGCCGATCGTAGCCGATGCAGAGCTCGGAGCCTTTCAGTCTTTCCTTGTCCATCAGGCGGCACAGACCCGCCGCCAGCAGACGCAGATTTGCCTTGGTAAAACCGTCTGCGATCACCGCGCGCCAACCGCCCGTTCCGAATTGCAGCATGTTGTTTCCTCCTTATCCCATTCTTACTTCCACTTTGCAGCTTCTGCCCGCCGGAAGCACCGGTATTCTTTCTGCCTCTTTCCCGTCCACGAGAACAGAGCGCACGCCTTTTTCAACGCCGTCCGGGTTTTGTACATGGATGTCATAGACTGCTCCGCGCCACACGCGGTGCACGGAGAATTCCCGCCAGTCCTTGGGGATGCAGGGGTCCACCGTCAGGCGGTCGAACTCCGGCCGCACGCCCAGCAGATACTGGGTCGCCGCAAAGTAGGCCCAGCCCGCCGAGCCTGTCATGAACGGATGGTGCGCCCGGCCGAAGGCCGTGTGGTCCCGCCCCGCGATGAACTGGCAGTAGGAATAGGGCTCTGCCTTGCGGATCTCGATTTTGTTGTTCTGCATCGCCGGGCACAGGGCGTTATAGAACTTCATGGCTCTGCCGCCGCGGCCCAGCTTTGCCTCTGCCACCCACGCCCAAGGATTCGGGTGGCTGAAGATCGAGCCGTTTTCCTTGAGGCCGGGGTAAACGCGCGTCACAAAGCCGATGCCGTCATCGGGCTTTGTGTAGCAGGGGGCGTTGAGCATGAGCCCGTATTCAGTATACAGGTTTTCATCCACGCTGTCCATGGCGGAAATGCCCTGTTCCCTTGTCGCCGCACCCGAGATCACCGCCCAGGTGTTGGACTCCATGTGTACGCGGCCCTCCGTGTCTGCCTGTGTGCCGATCTTGCGGTTATCGGCGGTGATACCGCGCAGGAACCACTTTCCGTCCCACAGGACCTCCCGGCACACGTGCCTCACCTTTTCGGCAATTTCCCGATAGCGTGCGGCGTCCTTGGTTCTTCCAAGGAAACGGGCGAGCTGCACGAAGTTATCCAGCGCCCAGAGGTGCAGGAAGCTCACCATGGCGCTCTCCCCGCCGCCGAGATTGAGGCAGTCGTTCCAGTCGGCGCGCAGGCCCTTGCATATGCCGTTTTGCCCCACCTGCCGCGCAGAGAAATCAAGGATGCACTTTAAGTGCTCGTATACCGTGCCAGCGCCGCCGTCCGCGTAGGTGACTTCTTCGTCGAGGAAGGAAAACTCACCGGTCTCGCGCAAGTACTGCACCACCGCGCTGACAAGCCAGAGCGCGTCGTCGGCACAGGCATCCTTCAGCCCGTGGACGATCTGGCTTTTATCCGGCGTGGGGATCACGGTGGGGGAGCGGAAGGACTGATGTTCAGTCTCCGGCTCGAACCAGCGCGGCTCGAACAGATGCAGGCCATAGCCCTCATGAGTCAGCGCGCGCAGCAGCTCCACGATTCTGCTGCGGCACTTGTCGGGATTGGAGTGGGGGATCGTCATCGCGTCCTGCGCCGTGTCCCGGTAGCCGAGACCGACGCGCCCGCCAACCTCGATGAAGGAAGTGAAGCGGGAGAACATGACGTTGATCTCGCTCTGGTAGAGGTCCCAGATATTGAGCTCGGTGTTCATCCCCTCGTTCGGGGTCTGCACCTGCAGGCGGGAAAGTTTATCCTCCCAGAAGCGGGCAAGACGGGCAAAGTCCGAGTCAACGCGCTTGGCGTCGTACTTTTCCCGCATGGCCTTGCCTTCCTCAACGCCGCCCTCGCCGAGCAGGAAGAGCAGCCGCGCCTCTTCGCCCGGGGCAAGCATCAGCCTTTTCATGAGGCAGCCGCAGTGATTGCCGCCCGTCTCAAAACTTTCGGAGCATCGGCCCGATTCCACTGCGAGCGGGTTTCGCTCCGTGCGATATGGGCCGAGAAAGCGATCACGCAGGCAGTCAAAGCCGTCGGGCTCAAGGTCCGCAGTAAAGAACTGGTAACCGTTCTCCTCGTAATGGAGGTCATGCTCAATCACCCCGTCTTCATAGCGGCTGCCGGCGGCGTAGAGGCTCATCTGGAAGTTCTGGTTATCCATTGCCACATGGTGGAAGCTGAACTCCACATAGGTGAAGACCGAGAGCGTGCGGGGCTTTCCACTGTCGTTTCGAAGCCGCAGGTCCCAGATCTCCACGGGGTCGTCCATTGCGACAAACAGGGTCTGCTCTGCGTCAATGCCGCTGTAGTCGCTGTGATACTTTACATAGCCCAGCCCGTGGCGGCAGGAAAAATGCTCTCTGGGCTTTCCCACCGGCTGCCACGACACCGACCAGTAATCTCCGTCGGCGTCGTCGCGCAGATAGAGGTAGTGGCCCGGGGAGTCCATCGGCACGCCGTTTGCGCGAAAGCGCGTAACGCGGTGATACTCGGAGCTTTTATAGACAAGATAGCCGCCCGCCGTGTGGTTGAAGACGCCCATCATATCCCTGGTGCCGATGTAGTTTGTCCATGAGACCGGCAGGTCTACCCGGTCAATGACGTACTCGCGCCTTACATTATCGAAACGTCCATACTGCATAGCTTGTCCCTCCAATCATTTTCTATATTATACAATGATAAAGCGAAAGGGGATAGACTCATTTCTGTTTCTTCTTGTCAAATTTTGCTGTACATAATCCATTCCCGGCAGCATCGCAGTCAACCGGGGAGACGAATAGGCATCGTTTTCCCAGGTGCTTTCCTGCGGTCGCGGGAAGGCAAGGAGCAAAAACGGAAGAGTCCCGCCGAAAAGCGCCTTCCAAGCGGCGGCATATCGTGGTATAATCGGAAACAGACCGGAGACGGTCGGGATAAAACAGCGGAGGCCATGAAGATGATAAAAGAACTGCAGGATATTGAACACGAATTCTTCGAGATCGACGAGGACAGGAAACTCGCGAAAATAGTGCTGCAATACGAGCGGCCGGAGGTGCTTTTCGACCATACCATCGTCTCCGGGGCTCCGCTCATGCGGCCGGAGATTCTGGGGGCGATCGAAAAAACCTTTGCGCTGGTATCGCCGAAGTATATGCTCGATCTGACGCTGCGCTTCGACGAGATGGGCACGTACAGCGAGGAAAACCTTATGGACGCCTTGAAAAAGAATTTCGCGCTCGAAGTAAAGAGCAAAAGAGCGGCAAGCGAGCGGCGAAGCAAGCTCGCCCGCGGTTTTTTCGCCTCGGGCCTGCTGACATTTTTCCTAATGGTCATGTTCAGATTCGTCTGGATCACGGAGTCGGCGTGGAGTGAGTTCTTCTTTTACCTGTTCGACATCGCGGCGACGGTCTCTCTCTACGAAGCTGTAACGATCCTGAGTGTGGAACGGGAAGAAAAGCAGGCTGTCATCAGAGATCTGCATAAAAGGTTCTCCGGCATCCATTTTGAAAAAAGAGCGGGATAAGCGGGCGAGAGACCGCCCGGCCGATCCGCGAAAGGCAGGCAGTCGATAAGAAGATCGGCCTTTACTGGGGCATCGCAAATGCGATAGAGAAGGAAATATCTTTTTAGTCACACAAGGCATGAAAGTGACCGGAATCGTTGATTCCGGTCACTTTATTACAAAACAAAACCACCCGCTGGGCGGGTGGTTGGCTTTTGACCGAAACTGTTTTCCCTGTTCAGTCGCACAAGACTGTGATGATGATCGGGGACAGGCCGGCTTCTTTTATACTCTCAAGATCGGCCTCCATCACCGCCTGGCCTCTGGTGACGGTTTCTCCCTCCGCAACCAGCGGGGAGAGCCCCTTGCCGCCCAAGGTAAAAGTATCCAGACCGATAAGCAGCAGAATCTCCATACCGTCTGCGGTCCGGAAAGTCAGGGCATGGTTCGTGTCGGCAATTTCCAGGACGACGCCGTCGCAGGGAGCCAGGATATGTCCGCTGTCTGGCATGATGCCGATACAATTGCCGATTACGCCTGAAGAAAATATCACATCGGGGATCTGTTTCATCGGCACGGTTTCTCCACCCACAGGAGCTGTAAGCGGGAGCCTGGTGCGGTAATGCCTGCCGTCTGCAAGAAAAACTTCCCCGGCCTTGATCCTGCGGGATTGCTTCTTGCTCAGCCGCTTGAAGGAGGCGGAACGCCAGGCCGCAGTCTGTTCATGAGGGAGGAAGGGCTCAAAGGAAAGCTCATCTTCTCGGTACAGGCTTTTTGTGATCAGATAACCCCCGACGTAACTGATGATCAGGGCTGTCAGATAAAGGGCAACACTTCGCACTGAGCCACTCGGACCTGCGGTCATTACGAAAGCACCCAGCAGGCCGGAGGGACCCCAGGTGGTGGAAGCAACCTGGGTGGCCATAATGAAGGCACCGCCAAAGCCTGCCCCGAGCCCTGCTGTGAGAAACGGTTTGCCAAGCGGCAGCATGACGCCGTAGATCAGCGGTTCTCCCACGCCCAGGAGACCGGCCGGCAGCGAACCGGAAATCACCGAGCAGAGATTCTCGTTCCCTACCTTTTTTGCCATTTTCCAGAGCGCGAGAGCCGCGCCGACCTGACCTGCCCCCGCCATGGCGAGAGCGGGATAGAGCGTAACATAACCGAACTCCTGGAGCTGAACACTGTAGAGCGCCACAAGCCCGTGGTGCATGCCCGCGGCAACCAACGGAAGAAAGGCCGCGGCCGCAAAGTAGCCTGAAACCGCTCGGATGAAAATGTTTTTGGACAGGCAGGCTCTGCTGAAAAGCCACACGATGCCGCCGGAGGCGTAGCCAAACAGGGGCATGATGAAGACAATATACGGGATCACACAGAGAAACATGGTGAGCAGCGGGGTGAAAACCACATCGATGGAAGCGGGCATGACGGAGCGAATCGCTTTTTCCACAAAGACGATCAGAAGCGCCCCCGCAATAACTGCCAGCACACCGCCCTTCCCGCTGCAAAGGACCGAATCCAGCGGGACCGCGCTGTTATAAAGGCCCATGATGGAGGCAATCCGGTTGATGCCGTCCAGAGACGTGATCATGCCCAGCATGCCGCCGAGGATGGGTGTTCCTCCGAAGCGCCCGGCAGCGCGATAACCGGCCCAGGCGGTCAGGAAGGTCATCATGGAGTTGTTGATCAGCGAGAGGATCTGGTAGATAAACGCCCAGACGCCTTGTTCCTTAAAGTTCGGCACGGTCTGAGAGATGAGCGACGCGGCAGCGCCGCAAAGCCCGGCGCAGATGATGCCCGGAAGCAGCGGAATAAAAATGTCGCCGATCACTTTCAAAGCGTTCCTGATTCTGTACCTTTTCATGATTGTTCTCCTATGGCGGCTTGCTCAGGGCAAGTGACCGGACGGACCAAAATAAAGGAAGCTCAGCATCGTGATGTCATCGAACTGCTCGGCCCCATCTACAAAGAGGCTGATATCCTGAGTCACATTCTCAAGAATCTCCGTCGGCTGCGCATCCGGCTCCTTGTTCAGTGCTGCCAGCATGCGCTCG
>JBGUQD010000116.1:0-26134 GCA_045130755.1 Candidatus Limivicinus sp.
GGTGTCGTCGCCAGGGAAGCCGTAGAAGTCGAGCAGCTCGCGAACTTCCATCTCGACGAGCTCGAGGAGCTCCTCGTCGTCGACCTGATCGCACTTGTTCAGGAAGACCAGAACGGAAGGAACGTTAACCTGACGGGCCAGCAGCAGGTGCTCGCGGGTCTGGGCCATGGGGCCGTCGGAGGCAGCGATAACGAGGATTGCGCCGTCCATCTGAGCAGCGCCGGTGATCATGTTCTTGATATAGTCAGCGTGGCCCGGGCAGTCGACGTGGGCGTAGTGACGCTTGTCGGTCTCGTACTCGACGTGAGCGGTGTTGATGGTGATGCCGCGCTCGCGCTCCTCGGGAGCCTTGTCGATGGAAGAGTAGTCGGTGTACTCAGCTTTGCCCTGCAGGGCGAGGAACTTGGTGATGGCAGCGGTAAGGGTGGTCTTGCCGTGGTCGATGTGGCCGATGGTGCCGATGTTCACGTGGGGCTTGCTTCTGTTGTACATCTGTTTTGCCATTGTGATATCCTCCTAAAATAGATTAAAAATGTTTTACTTTTACTTACCGTATCCGAAGCCCATGTGGGTGTTCACAAGGGACTCCTGCAAATTCTTGGGCAGCTCGACAAAGTGGCTGGGCTCCATGCTGTAGGTAGCTCTGCCCTGGGTCTTGCTGCGAAGGTCGGTGGCATAGCCGAACATCGTGGAAAGCGGAACGTTGCATTCAATGATGGCAGCGCCGTTTCGGATGTCGGAGCCGAGAATCTGACCGCGCCGTGCGTTGATGTCGCCCATCACGTCGCCCATGTATTCCTCAGGGGCAGTGACAACGACCTTCATGATCGGCTCAAGCAGGGTGGGATTGGCTTTCTCACAGGCCTCCTTGAAGGCCATGGAGCCACAGATCTTGAAGGCAAGTTCCGAGGAGTCGACCTCGTGGAACGAGCCGTCAAGCAGCGTCGCCTTGACATCCACCACCTGATAGCCGGCGAGGACACCGGAGAGCATGGCGCCCTGGATGCCCTGATCGACACAGGGGATAAATTCCTTGGGGATCGCGCCGCCGGTGACCTTGTTGATGAACTCGTAGCCCTTGCCGGACTCATTCGGTTCGATCATCAGCTTGACGTGCGCGAACTGTCCCTTGCCGCCCGTCTGGCGAGCATAGCGGGTATCGACCGTAACGGCCTTCTTCACGGTCTCCTTGTAGGAAACCTGAGGCTTGCCGACGTTGGCCTCTACCTTGAACTCGCGCAGGAGCCTGTCCACAATGATCTCCAGATGCAGCTCGCCCATGCCGGCGATTATGGTCTGGCCCGTCTCTTCATCCGTGTAGGTCTTGAAGGTTGGGTCCTCCTCTGCCAGCTTCTGCAGGGCGATAGCCATCTTTTCCTGACCTGCCTTCGTCTTGGGCTCGATGGCCACGCGGATGACAGGATCGGGAAATTCCATGGACTCAAGGATAATGGGGTTCTTTTCGTCACAGAGGGTGTCGCCGGTGGTCGTGTTTTTGAGGCCCACGGCTGCAGCGATGTCGCCGGTGTAGATCTGCTGCAGATCCTCTCTGTGGTTTGCGTGCATCAGCAGGATGCGGCCCATACGCTCACGAATGCCTTTGGTGGTATTCATGACGGTCTTGCCGGTCTCCAGCGTGCCGGAGTAGACACGGAAGAAGCTCAGCTTGCCGACGTAGGGGTCGGACATGATCTTGAACGCCAGGGCCGCGAAGGGGCCGTTGTCGTCAGCGTGGCGGCACTCGGTCTCGTCGGTCTTGGGGTTGACGCCTTCGATGGCCGGAACGTCCAGCGGAGACGGCATGTAGTCCACGATTGCGTCCAGCAGCTTCTGTACGCCTTTGTTTTTGTAGGAAGTGCCGCAGGTCACGGGGACCATCTCCACCGCGCATGTGGCCTTCCGGATGGCGGCGCGGATCTTGTCCGCGGGCACCTCTTCGCCGTCGAGATACAGTTCCATGATCTCATCGTCGAAGTCGGAGACTGCCTCCAGCAGCTTCTCACGATACTCGTTGGCAAGATCCTGCATATCGTCCGGAATGGGCTCGATCCGCATATCCTTGCCGAGGTCATCGTAATAAACTCTGGCATTCATATCCACAAGGTCGATAATACCTTTGAAGCTGTCCTCGCTTCCGATAGGCAGCTGGATCGGTACCGCGTTGCACTTGAGGCGGTCATGGACCATGCCGAGAACCCGGTAGAAGTCCGCGCCGGTGATGTCCATCTTGTTGACGTAGATCATGCGCGGCACGTGGTAGTGGTCGGCCTGTCTCCAAACGGTCTCGGACTGGGGCTCAACGCCGCCCTTGGCGCACAGGACCGTCACGCATCCGTCCAGCACTCTGAGGGAGCGCTCGACCTCGGCGGTAAAGTCCACATGGCCCGGGGTGTCGATGATGTTGATGCGGGTATTCCGCCAGTGGCAGGTGGTGGCGGCGGAGGTGATGGTGATGCCGCGCTCCTGCTCCTGCTCCATCCAGTCCATCGTTGCGGTGCCTTCATGGGTCTCACCAAGCTTATAGTTTACGCCGGTGTAGAAAAGAATACGCTCGGTTGTCGTGGTCTTTCCCGCATCGATGTGAGCCATGATGCCGATATTTCTCGTTTTTTCAAGTGAATACTGTCTGGGCATGAAAAACTCCTGAACAGACGATTACCATCTGAAATGCGCGAAAGCCTTGTTGGCTTCGGCATTCTTGTGCATATCCTCGCGCTTCTTGACAGAGTTGCCGAGGTTGTTGCAGGCATCCATGATCTCGCCTGCGAGGCGCTCCTTCATGGTCTTCTCGCTGCGCTTGCGGCTGTAGTCGACCAGCCAGCGCAGGGCCAGGGTCTGACGACGGGCCGGGCGAACCTCGATAGGAACCTGATAGGTTGCGCCGCCGACACGGCGGGCCTTGACCTCGAGGGCGGGCATGATGTTGTTCATGGCCTCTGCGAAGGCGTCAAGGGGCTCCTTGCCGGTTTTCTCTTTGATGATGTCAAAAGCGTCGTACACGACCTTCTGAGCAACACCCTTCTTGCCGTCGAGCATAACGCCGTTGATGAGCTTGGTCACCAGCACGCTGTTATACATAGGATCAGGCAAAATTTCTCTCTTGGGAACATTACCTCTTCTGGGCACGTTGCTTCCCTCCTTCATTAAAAAATGGAATCACAGGTACTCGAATACACACGGGTATCCGTTGCGCCCCGAGGTTTATCATGGCAACAGAAAACAATGCTGTATAGATAAACGACAGGGCAAATTGCCGCTGAAGTTAAAATTACTTCTTCTTCGCAGCCTTGGGTCTCTTCGCGCCGTACTTGGAACGGCCCTGCATACGGCCATTGACGCCCTGAGCGTCGAGCGTGCCGCGGATGATGTGGTAACGCACACCAGGCAGGTCCTTGACACGGCCGCCGCGGATCATGACCACGGAGTGCTCCTGCAGGTTGTGGCCGATACCGGGGATGTAGGCGGTGACCTCATAGCCGTTGGTCAGGCGGACACGGGCGATTTTACGCAGAGCGGAGTTCGGCTTCTTAGGAGTGGAGGTACGGACTGCGGTGCAGACGCCTCTCTTCTGAGGAGCGCTCAGGTCGGTCTCCTTATTCTTCAGGGTGTTCAGGCCCTTCTGCATTGCAGGGGAGGCGGACTTGTAGGTGACCTTCTCTCTGCCCTTTCTCACCAGCTGGTTAAAAGTAGGCATTGTTTTCTCCTTTCTTTCGTTGTCGCGGGGATCTGTGCGCCCAGCGCGGACGAAAATCCGGTATATGCGGATTTTTCGGCCCTTTTTGTGCGCATTTTTTCTTTACCCACGCATTTTTGTATATTAGCATATTTCACAAATAGAGTCAAGAAATTTTGTTGATTCAAGAGAAAAAATTTTTTGAAGTACATGGAGAAGAGCATGGAAAAAGGCCGCCCGCAGGCGGCCTCGCGTTTGCTCTGGTTCCTTTCGCGCTTTTATTCTTCGTCCCTGTTTTCCCTTTCATGGTGGATGGGTTCAAGCGTGATCGGATCGATATAGTCCAGGTTCATATACGCCTCCGCTTCCGGCGGCAGATCGTTGCGGCGGAGCTTGCGGGCAACGCTCTCATTGATAATGGTATAGATCACCACAAAGACCGGCACGCCCAGGAGCATGCCCCAGAAACCGAACAGCCCCGCGCCGAAGATGATGGAGAACATGACCCAGAAGCCGTTGATGCCGACGCTGCTGCCCAGGATCTTCGGGCCGATGATATTGCCGTCAAGCTGCTGGAGCAGGATGATGAAGATAATGAAGATCAGGCACTTGAAGGGATCGACCATGAGGATGATGATCGAGCTCGGGATTGCGCCGATGAGCGGCCCGAAGAACGGGATAATATTGGTCACTCCCACCAGCACGCTCACGAGCAGTGCGTAGGGCATGTTGAGGATGGCACAGACAATGTAACAGATCAAACCGATGATAGCTGAATCCAGGAGCTTTCCCATGAGAAAGCCGTTGAAGGTCCTGTCGGTAAAACGCAGGCCGTTGAGGAATTTTTTTGCAGCATCCACGCTCATAACACTGTAAATCATGCGCTTGGTGCTGGCAGTGAAGCCCTCGATATTGCTGAGGATATAGATGGAGACGATGATGCCGATGACGAGGTTGTATACCCCCGTTACCACATAGCGCACGCCCATGCTCACATTTGAAAGGAGATTGCCGAGCTTCGGCAGGATCGTGGTCTGCAGCCAGGAGACGATGTCTGTGTTCACATCGCCCAGCAGGTCGGCCACATAGTCACTGATTTTCGGGTAGTCGGTGAGCATCTTGGTGGCCCAGGTAGTCAGAGAGTCAATGTAGGTCGGGGAGTTGACGACAATGGTCTCAATGCTGCTGTAAAGCTGCGGGATGATGAGGAAAAAGAGGCCGGTAATGATGGCCAGCATGAATATCTCCGCAAATACCACCGCAAGGCCGCGCGCAAAGCTCTCCCCCTTGGCGGGCTTTTTGACAAAGATTTTTGCGCAGATCGGGCCGAAAGCCTTCCGCTGAAGAAAGCGCACCAGCGGAAGCAGCAGATACACGATCACAAGACCCCAGATGAAGGGCCCCAGGATGCGAAAGAGCGACGTGACGCCCTGCTTGACCATATCCAGATAGTTCAGCGCCATATAAAACAGGATGGCGCAGGCAATCACGCAGAAGGCCGTGATGCCCCAATAGAGATATTTTTTATCCCAGTGAAATCTCCGCCTCATTTGCCGCTCCTTTCCGGGGAGAGACCCCGCATAAAGCTACCTGTATATTTTACCCGTCGTGCGGCCCTGCGTCAAGCGTCCGCGTTGGTTTTTACGTTTCGTTTATATTTCGTTATTTAGCCGTAATCTTGTTATGTTAACTTCATCATGAGTATTCGCTTGTTTTTCATTTTGCTGATTCTGTTGAAAAGTCTGTTGAAAGTGTTCAAAACCCTCTTAATATTATTATATTGTTCATTATTTCTTCATGATTGCAGAGGCGAATAGAGTCGATTTATACATAATCAGGTAAACCTGTGAATACTCTCGATCCGGCATTCATAGGCTCCTGACAGAAGCATGCGTGTATTCCGGAGGGTGCCATGAAGAAAATTCTGTGTCTTGCTCTGAGCATGTCCCTGCTGATGATCTCCCTGTCCGCGTCCGCTGACGCCGAAGCGCCCGCGCTCACCATCGCGGCGCCGTCGGCGATCCTGATGGAGAAGGAGACAGGGACGGTGCTGTTTGAAAAAAATGCCGATGAGCCCGGTTTTCCCGCAAGTGTCACAAAAATCATGACGCTGCTGCTGATTATGGAGGCCATCGACAACGGCGTCTTCACCCCCGACGACACCGTGACCGCAAGCGAGCGTGCCGCTTCGTTCGGCGGAAGCTGCGTATATCTGGAGGCAGGCGAGCGCATGAGCGTGCGCGACATGCTCAAGTGCATCGCGGTGGTTTCGGCCAACGACTGCGCGGTGGCCATGGCCGAATTTTTATGCGGCAGCGAGGAGGCCTTCGTCAAAAAGATGAACGACCGGGCAAAGGCGCTGGACCTCAAGCACACGCATTTTTCCAACTGCACCGGGCTCTTCGACGACGGACAGCACTACACCACCGCGCGGGACGTGGCCATCATGTCACGTGAACTCATCCGCCACGAGGCCATCAAGGAGTATACCACCATCTGGATGGACTCGATCCGCGGCGGCAGCTTTGACCTTGCCAACACCAACAAGCTGGTCTACTGGTACCCCGGCTGTACGGGGCTCAAGACCGGCTACACCTCGACCGCGCGCTACTGTCTCTCGGCTACGGCCGAGCGCAGCGGCGTGGAGTATATCGCGGTGGTCATGCACGGGGAGACGGCGGATTCGCGCAACCGGGACGCCGAGACGCTTTTGAGCTATGGCTTTGCAAACTATCGCCTGATCCCGCTGTCCGGTTCTGCACCGCTGCCGCTGCTGCCCGTGGAGCTGGGGAAAAAGGACAGCGTCCCACTCGCTCTGGACGGTCCGGCGTATCAGGTGGCCGAAAAGGGAGGGGATGTGGATTACAGCCTCACCCTCCCCTCCTCTGTGGCGGCCCCGGTCAAGAAGGGGCAGCCCCTCGGCACCCTGCGCGTGACCGTGGAGGAAAACCCGATCGCGGAGGTGCCGGTCTGCGCCGCAGAAGATGTGCCCCGCATCGGTTTTGGCGGGATCTTCAAGAAGCTCGCGCTGAGCCTGTTCGGGATATGAAAAGCGCCCCGCCATTCGGCGGGGCGTCGGTTTATCCGTTGACAAGGTCGCGGACCCATTTGCGCTTTTTGAGGAAATAATAGCCGATAAAACACTTGACAAACTCCATGGCCTGCACCGCGATGTACATGGGTATGATCGGCAGTGAGGTGAAGCGCGAGAGCACAAAGGCCAGCGGCACCACCAGCGTCCACTGGTAGAGGCTGTCAAACACGAAGGTGATAACGGCCTGGCCGCCTGCGCGCAGAGTGAAGTAGCAGGAATTGGTGAAGGCATAGAAAGGCATAAACAGTGCCACCACGAAGATAAGCTCGGAGGCGAGGCTGCGCACGGACTCCGAGGTATTGTAGATGCGCGGCACCAGCGGGGCGATAAAGGCCATCACGAGCCCCACGGCGGTGCATAGCGCCACCGAGAAGGCAATGAGTTTGCGGTCCTCGTCCACGGCGCGCTCCAGCTCGCCCGCGCCGAGGATCTGGCCGACGATGATGGAGATGGCATTGCCCATGGAGAGGAAGGCGCAGAAGAAGAGATTTGAGACCGTGGAGGAAATGTTCGTTGCCGACACCACCTCGAGCCCGCGCATGGAGTAGCACTGGTTCAGGATCGCCATGCCGCTCGACCACAGAAGCTCGTTGATCAGAAGGGGCAAGCCCATGATGGCAATCTGCTTTACAAGCGCGCCGGGAATGCGGAAGGTGGTATAGGCGGTATAGAGAAAGGGGTTGCGCTCCCGGTGCCGGTGGGTCCAGACGACGATGATGGTGCACTCGATATAGCGGGCCACGACGGTCGCGATGGCCGCGCCCTCAACACCGAGAACCGGCGCGCCGAACTTGCCGAAGATCAGGATATAGTTTAAGACCAGGTTTACCAGCACTGCCGTGATGCCCGCCTTCATGGGCAGCACCGTCTCCCCTGTTTCGCGCAGCGTGCTGGCGTAGACCATCTGAAAGGCGAAGGGCGGGATCTGGAAAAGCATGATGTGCAGGTAGTCCCGGGCATGCAGGAGCGTCGCCGCCATGTCCAGGTTTTCGCTGCCCTCATGGATAAACTGGCGGATGAGCGTCTCGCCGCCGAAGGAGAAGATGCCGAGAAAAGCCACCGCCGCGGCGAAAGCTATGTAAAGCTTGGCTCGAAAGGTGTCGGCAACGCCCCTGTGGTCGCCGCTGCCGTAGTACTGCGCGGTGAGGATGCCCGCGCCCGCAAGGCCGCCGAAGATGCAGAGGTTGAAGACAAACAGGAGCTGGTTGACGATGGCGACGCCCGACATGGGCTCGGTCCCCACCTGGCCGACCATGATGTTATCCAGCAGACTCACAAAGTTTGTGATGACATTCTGGATCAGAATGGGGATCAGGATGGCAAAGAGCTTCCGGTAGAAGGCCCGGCTGCCGATATATTTTTTCAGAAGGACCACCGCCTGACAAATCAAAACTTGCGTCAGTATACTCTAAGCACGGGCAAAAAGCAAGGACTCTTGACAAGTTTGGGGATTTATACTACAGTTCTGTGCAGAACGAAAAGGGGCGGACAGAGATGGCGAGAATTTTGCTTTATAATATACATGGGGAAAAGCTGGCAAAGATCCGCACCGCGGCAGCTCTGCTGGGGATCACGCCGATCGTAGTGCCGGAGGATGCCCATTCCCACCCTGTCGGCTATCTGCTGGGATACGAGGGCTTTGCGCCGTCAGACGCAGCCGAGCGCATCGACAACGAGATGCTGGTAATGGAGTCGCTGTTCTCGCCGCTTCTGGACTATATGCGCAAAAGCGGGGCAACCGTCGCACTCAAGGCCGTGGTCACCGAGCAGAACCGCGCCTGGAGCGGGGCCGCGCTCTGCCGGGAGCTGCAGCGTGAGCATGAGGCCATGCGCAGTTTTGCGGCAAAAAAACAGGCGCATCCGCATAAAAAGAAGAAATAACCCGTGCAATTGTGCTGCAGCGGGAGTATAATAATTCCGCAAACATAAAAAGACAGGAGGACCATCCATGAATCTTTTAAGTGTACTGTTAAAAGCGCTTCTCTCCAAAGAAGCGATCAAGGCCCTGGCAAACAAAACCGGCCTTGACGGCAGATCCCTCAAGAAGCTGCTGCCGCTGGCAATTCCGGTGCTGATGAAAATGCTGACGAAGAATGCCTCCAGCGAAGCGGGCGCAAGCTCCCTGTTGGCCGCCCTTGCCCAGCATACCGGCAAGAAGCCCGCGGTCGAGCAGATCGCCGAAGCCGACACCGACGACGGCGACAAGATCATCGGTCACATCTTCGGCAACAAGAAGAAGGAAGAGCTGCAGGCTCTCTCCGCCCAGTCGGGTCTGAGCGAAAATCAGGTTTCGAGTGTGCTGAGCGGCATCGCGCCGACACTGCTGACCACCCTCTCCGCCGCCACGCAGAGCGCAAAGCCCGCCTCTGCCGGCAAGGTCGACCTGAGCGACGGGCTGGACCTCAGCGATGTGATGGCGATGCTCGGCGGCGCAAGACCCAGCGCCTCCGATCTTCTGAGCAGTCTCTTCGGCGGCAAAGCGGTCAAAGAGGAAAAGGACAGTGCCGTTAACGGCGCTTCCCTGCTGAACTCTCTGCTGGCCATAAACAAGTAATCGGCAGATTATGCAGGAAAAAGCTGGCTTCCGTGTCCGGAAGTCAGCTTTTTCGTTTTTCGATCAATGAGATGATAATGATTATATGATAGCGAAACGCCGTAAGGCGTTCCGCCGAGCCGCTTTGCGGCTCAGCGCGGCAGCGAGGCTGCTGCGCCATATATTCATTGCAATGAGCATCGCGCGAATGATTATTAGAATCATTCGCTGTCAAACTTGTCGTTTGGCAGCGAAATCAATCGGATTCTCGATTGATTTCGCCATGCGATGATCATTATAAGGCTCACAAGCAGGATGCCGGTGAGCGCGCCGGAAAAGTCCAGCACCACATCCTGCACCTGGGAGCCGCGGCCCGAGAAGATTTGGATGGTCTCATCCGTCACCGCCGAGAGCAGGGCTGCAAAGGCCGCGTTGCAGAGATTCTGAAAGTGCACGCCGCTGCGGAGCCAGAACAGCAGCATAAGCTCACAGCCCAGAAGCCCGAACTCGCAGAAGTGGGCAGCCTTGCGCACAAAATGCTCTGTAACCGGGATGCCGATGCCGTTGAGCCACGCGGTAACCGTCCGGCTGAGGGAGGCAGAGCCCTCCTTCCCCACCATGGAATTGCTCCAGATAAAGCAGAGCGTGGCAATCAGCACGAGCCTTAAAAGCAGCCTGAGCCGCGCTTTTTGATTCTTCGTCATCAGTCCTTGTACTCGAACATCAGATCATACATGCTCACGGTATCGCCGTCGCGCACGCCCATCTCCTCCATGCGCTTGAACACGCCCGCCTCGCGCAGGATGCGGTCAAAGTACATGCGGCTTTCATAGTCGGAGAAGTTGACCGTCGCAACCAGACGCTGCAGCCACGGGCCCTCCACGAGCCACATGTCGTCGAAGTGCTCGATGGTGAGCTCGCCTGAGGTGTCCACCTTCGGCTCGGGCGGGACGTAGTCGGCCTCAAAGCGCAGGATGGGCGGCAGTTCCCTGAGTCTGCGGGCGCACTCCTGCACAAGCTCTCGTGTGCCCGTATGGGCGGCGGCGCTGAGTTCAAAGAAAGCGTAGCCCCGGGCCTCGACATGCGCGCGCAGCTTTTCGATGTTCTCGCGCTCGTCCCCCAGGAGGTCGCACTTGTTGCCGACCACGATCTGCGGCCGCTCGGCAAGTTCGGGGCTGTACTCCCTGAGCTCGGCGTTGATGGCCTCGAAGTCCTCGACGGGGTCGCGGCCCTCGCTGCCGGAGACGTCCACCAGATGGACCAGCAGACGGCAGCGGTCGATGTGGCGCAGGAAGTCGTGCCCGAGGCCCGCGCCCTCCGACGCGCCCTCGATGATGCCGGGGATGTCCGCCATGACGAAGGACACGCCCTCATCCACGTACACCACGCCGAGGTTTGGGAAGAGCGTGGTAAAGTGGTAGTTTGCGATTTTGGGATGGGCCTTGCTCACCACCGACAGAAGCGTGGACTTGCCCACGTTCGGGAAGCCCACCAGTCCCACGTCCGCCAGGAGCTTGAGTTCGAGGGTAATGTCGTGGCTCTCGCCGGGCAGGCCCGGCTTTGCGAAGCGCGGCACCTGACGGGTGGGCGTGGCAAAGTGCATGTTGCCCCAGCCGCCGCGGCCGCCTTTTGCGGCGATCCAGTCCTCGCCGTCGGACATGTCGTGCATGATGGCGCCGGTCTCGGTGTCGCGGACGATGGTGCCGCGCGGGACCTTGATATACAGGGTGTCCCCGTCCTTGCCGTAGCAGCGCTTGCCCATGCCGTTGGCGCCGTTGCCGGCGACATATTTGCGCTTATAGCGAAAGTCCATCAGCGTGGACATGTTCTCGTCCACGGTGAAGACCACGTTGCCGCCGCGGCCGCCGTCGCCGCCGTCGGGGCCGCCCGCCGCCACGTATTTTTCACGGTGAAAGGCCACCGCCCCGTCGCCGCCCTTGCCGGCGTGGACAGTAATGCGGGCCTTATCGACAAAAGATGAAGCCATATCGTGCCTCCTCTCAATTGGTGGAAAATGCTGTTTATTTCAATACGTATTTGAGTGAGCTTTGCTTACTCAAATACACCATAAGCCGAGCATGGCGACGCGCGGGAAGCGCGCGACGATCCAGGCTTGCCTGGCGAGGCCTCGCATCGACCAAACGCGGCGTGTTACGATCCGCCGCGTGCGATAAATGCGAGTATCTCACATGCGAGCCTTGCTCGCATGTGAATGAAAAAGGCCGGACATAGAACTATGTCCGGCCTTTTGGTCACTTACTGAGCGATCTCTTCGTAAACAGAGACCTTCTTGCGGTCCTTGCCCATGCGCTCGAACTTCACGGTGCCGTCCACGAGGGAGAACAGCGTGTCGTCCTTACCCTTACCAACATTGGTACCCGGGTGGATCTTCGTTCCGCGCTGTCTGACAAGGATGTTGCCGGCGAGAACGAACTGACCGTCGGCTCTCTTGGCGCCAAGACGCTTGGACTCACTGTCGCGGCCGTTCTTGGTAGAACCCATACCTTTTTTATGTGCCATTAGGTTGCTCCTCCTTCAGTCAAAATCAGTTGCGGAATAAATCAGGCGTTGATCGCTTCGATCTGAACCTTGGTGTAGGGCTGTCTGTGGCCCTGGGTGCGGCGATAGCCCTTTTTGGGCTTCATCTTGTAAACGCGGACCTTGGCGCCCTTGCCGTTCTTGACGACATTGGCAGAAACAGTCGCGCCTTCGACAGCGGGCTTGCCGAACACGGCGTCGTCGCCGTCGATCACGGCCAGAACCTGGTCGAACTTGACCTTCTCACCGGCAGCGGCGTCCAGCTTCTCAACGAAAATGACGTCGCCCTCGGCCACGCGGTACTGCTTGCCGCCGGTCATGATGATCGCATGCTTCATGAATGTATCCTCCCTCTTTACAGGACTCGCTCTTGAGGCGGAGGGCTGTCCCTCGCTTTCATGCCCCTTCAATGCGGCTTGAATAGATTATCACGGTCCCGTCCTATTGTCAAGCTTTTTCTCGGCTTTTCGGGACGATTTTTTCACTTTTTCACCCGATGGCCTCGATGGTGCCGTTCAGGAGGATGAAACTGCCGTCTTCCCCGCTCTGGGTGAGGTAGAGATTCTGCAAACCGTCCGCGTTGCGGTAGCTGAGCTTGAGGTTCGGCATGCCGTCCGGGATCATGGTGGAAACCTGGACTGCGCAGTTTTCCATGAAGCTGCAGGACCAGCGCTGGGCCGTCTCATAGAACGTGCCGGAGTATTCCACGCTCGTAAGGCGCACGTCATGGGCCGGGCCTTTCGCGATCAGATAGAGCGTGGTATCCCCATCACCGATGCGCACCATGTCGATGATCTCGATGTCCGCCTCACCGACGGCATCGGTCGGGGTGACGAAAAATTCGGCGGTGCCCGTGGGGGCAATCGAGATATAGCGCGGGCTCAGATACTGCGCGACAGCGTCATAGGGCACGCGGAAAGCAATCGGCCCGGAGGCATGGCTGCTGATCTCATAGTCGTCGGAGAAGAGAACGACAGCATCATAGTCAAAGTACCAGGAGCCCTCCCGCACCAGTGCGGAGAGCGCGGAGGCGAGATCGGTGTTCAGAAGGTCGATGCGCTGCTGGAGTTCTTCGCTTTCCTTCACCTGGGCGATCATATTGTCTGCCAGGGCTCCGGCAAGGGCAGAAGGTTCAGAGCTGATGGCATCGAGCGTCAGCAGCTCGCCCGTGCTCACATCAAAGCAGTAGGCGCGGGACATGGTGTTGCCGTGGGCTCCGCCCATATAATAATAGTCGGTGAACAGGAAGCTCAATACCGTGCCGTCATTTCGGAGGACAGCAACACGGCGGTCGGCGCTCATCTCGTAGTTGGGATACTCAGCGTGGGATTCCACCTGATAGACATAGTTGTCCTCGGCGAGCGTCAGCATATTGTTATAGCCTGTTCCGAAGCCGTCGCCGTATTCCTCGCCGGTATAGAAGGCCTCCCCCTGCAGCGCGATAAATTCGTTGATTTTCTCTGCAGCCGTGGGATTGGATTCCATCTCCACAATGGGGGTATCATAGGTGAAGCTGAGGATGCGGATCTCACCGCTCTGGGGGTCCATGGCCTCCAGCTCCGTGCGGTTGATGGAGACAGTCACGCGCTCCGTTTTGGGTTCGGGAGTGGGCTCGGGCGTCGGTTCCGGCGTAGGCTCGGGCGTCGGTTCCGGTGTAGGTTCGGGCGTCGGCTCCGGCGTGGGAGCCGGGGTCTCGGTGGGTGCGGGGGTGGGGGCAGGCATCAGATTCTGCAGAGCGTCACAGCCGCAAAGCCCAAGGCAGAAAACGGCGATCAGCAAAAGCGCTGTCCACTTTTTCATGTTCATCATCCTTTCCGACAGTTATAAAGTCATTCGATTTCTTCGTCCGGTATTTCCAGTGAGAGGGCGGCGTTCGTGTAGCGCGGATCGTCCGTCACCTCGCGCAGAAGGCGGATGCCGGGCGGCAGGAGAAAGGCCTCGCCTTCGTCTGTCAATTCGATTTCCAGGTACGCCTGGTTTTTCCAGAAAGGAAACACATCCAGCTCCCAGAGCTTTCCGCCGTGCGAAAAACAGCAGCGCGTCTTTTGAATTGGCCGGCGCGCGGGATCGGCACGCTCAAGAAGCTCGCTGTAGGTATTCTCGTCAATCTCCCGCTCGTCCTCCACACGGCGCATATCGTTTAGTTTGCGCTTGACGGTGTGGGTGTATTCGCACTTGTCCCGGTACACGCGCTTTCGTACGCGCTCGGTGGTGTTTTCTTCTCCGAGAAGATAGGTCTGTGTGATCTCGGAGCGGTCGCAGTTTTCGAGAAACGCCTCGTCCGGCATGGCGATGAGGAATTTCCGTTCGATTTCAAAGCCGTCAATGTTCATGGTTCAGTCCTCGTGTCCCGCTTTGCTCGGAATGTCCAGCAGCTCGAAGCGGTATTGCTGTGTGCAGTCGGGGTATTTTACCCGGTCCACCGGCTCCAGGAACATGCTCTTGGGCCGAATCCAGAGCGAGCCGTCGCCGTAAAGCTTGCGGTAGACGACATACTCCTCCCCGGTCTCGGAGTGGCGCGCCACATCCTCCACCAGATAGCAGTCGCCCTTGAAGTGGCGGTAGACCCGCTTGAGTACAATGTCACGCATGGGGCACGGCTCCTTTCACGCTTTTGTCATATGCTGCGCGGCGGCGCGGAGCATGAGTTTTTTGGTCGCGGAATCAAACTTGATCTCCACCAGGAAATCCCCGCCCATGGGGGTCATCTTGACGATCTCGCCCGCGCCGAAGGCCTTGTGCTGCACCCTGTCGCCCACGGCGTAGCTCACCTGTTCGGCAGGCTTTGCCGCGGCAGGGGCGGGATAGGCGGGCGCTTTGGGCTTTATGGGCTCGCGGCGGACCTGCGCCCCCCAGCGGTTCGGCGATTCAAAACCGGCAGCAGACTCTCGCGCGCGGTCCGGATAACCGTAGTTTTTGGGGATGCTCTTCTGGATATGTTCCTCCGGAATCTCAAAGACGAAGCGGGAGACCCGGTTGGCTGTCGTCCGGCCGAAGAGCATGCGCTGGTGCGATGAGGTGAGATACAGCTTCTCCTTGGCACGGGTAATGGCGACGTAGCAGAGGCGGCGCTCTTCCTCCATCTCTTCCGGCTCGCCGATGGCGCGGGTGCCGGGGAAGATGGTCTCCTCCATGCCGACGATGAACACGGTCTGGAACTCCAGCCCCTTGGCGCTGTGCATGGTCATGAGCACGACGGCATCCGCGTCCGCGTCGTAATTGTCCATGTCGGTATAGAGGGCGATGTTTGCAAGATAGCCTTCCAGCGTCTCGTCCCCGGATTCCTTCATATAGGTGATGATGCTGGTTTTAAGCTCGCGCACGTTTTCGGCGCGGGCTGTATCCTCGGTGGTGTTCTTCTCCTCGAGGGCGCGCACATATCCGGTCTTCTCCAGCAGTTCGTCCAGCAACTCATCCGGTTTATGGGTCTGAGAGAAGCTTTTCAGCTCCAGGATCAGATTGGCAAAGAGCCGCAGCTTGACGCCGGAGCGCTGCAGCTCGGGAAACTGCTCGGAGCGCTCCAGGATATCGAACATGGAGGTATTCTGCTCCGCGGCGATCTCCCCTACGACTTCCACCGTTCTCGCGCCGATGCCGCGCGGCGGGCTGTTGATGATCCTTCTCAGGCGCAGATCATCGGCCGGAGAGGAAATGAGGCTCAAATAAGACAGCACGTCCTTGACCTCGGCCCGGTCGAAGAAGCGGGTGCCGCCGATGATGCGGTAGGGGATGCCGCTGCGCTTGAAGGCGTATTCAAACTGGTTGGACTGGGCGTTCATGCGGTAGAGCACCGCATGATCCCGCCAGTTTGCCCCCCGCCCGTAGGCGGACAGGATCTGCGAGGCGACATACTGGGCCTCATCCCGCTCGTCATCGGCGAAGTAGTGGGTCAGCAGCTCTCCCCCGTCCTTGTTTGTCCAGAGCTCCTTGCCTTTGCGCTGGAAATTGTGGGCGATGACGGCGTTGGCCGCGTCCAGGATATGGGAGGTGCTGCGGTAATTCTGCTCGAGTCGGATGACGCGGCAGCCCCTGTACTGGCTTTCAAAGCTCAGGATGTTTTCAATGGTGGCGCCGCGGAATTTGTAGATGGACTGGTCATCGTCGCCCACCACGCAGATGTTGCCCCAGCCGTCCGCCAAAAGGGAGGACAGGCGGTACTGCAGGCGGTTGGTGTCCTGGTACTCGTCAATGAGGACGTAACGGAAGCGGTGCTGCCAGTGCTCGAGCACGTCGGCATTTTCCTCCAGGAGCTTGACGGTGTTGTAGATGAGATCGTCAAAGTCCATGGCGTTGGCTGAAAAGCAGCGGCGGCTGTATTCGGCATAGACCTCGCCCAGCTTTTTGCGGCGCAGGTCGGAGACCATCCCCGCCTGCCGGAGATATTCTGCCGCGGAGACGCCCTCGTCCTTGGCCCGGCCCATCTCCGAGAGGATGGCGCGGGGGGCGTAGGTCTTTTCGTCCAGGTCCATGTCCTTGACGATATGCTTTAAGAGACTTAGGCTGTCAGAGGTGTCGTAGATGGTAAAGGTGCCCGTATAGCCCAGGCGTTCGGCATCCCTTCTGAGGATGCGCACGCAGGCCGAGTGAAAGGTGCAGGCCCAGATGTCATTCGCCGCCTCGCCCAGCATGCTCTCAAGCCTTGCTTTGAGTTCCCCTGCCGCCTTGTTGGTGAAGGTGATGGCAAGGATTCGCCACGGCTCCACCCGATCCCAGGCGGCGAGCGCTTTGGCCTGTTCCCCGCCCTCACGCAGAAGCGCAAGCTGCTGTGCGTCCGCATCCTCGGGGATTTCTTCACAGTCCCCGGCGCGGCCGTATTTGAGGAGATTGGCAATACGGTTGATGAGTACGGTGGTCTTGCCGCTGCCGGCTCCCGCCAGGATCAGGAGCGGGCCTTCGGTGGCGAGCACGGCCTCCTGCTGCATGGGGTTGAGGGAAGCAAAATCGCTTCTTATGAGCTCTTTGCGAGCATCGATATATTGTTTTTCAAAATCAGTCATCATAGCCGCATTGTATCACATTCCCCGCCGGGACACAAGCATGGAAGGCATGAAAGTCTTTCGCGCGGTTTGTTTACGTTTTCCGGTGAAAAGCAAAAAAGCACGCTTTCGCGTACTTATTTTATGTTTAACTGTTACCGAAAGACGCCGCCCACATATGCCAAAGCGGAGGCCCTCCTTGAGGCCTCCGCTTTGGAAAGGAAGAAGGAGACTGTGGATGTGGAGCTTTCCCGGCAAGCCTTGATCGTCGCGCATTTCTCGCGAGTCGCTATGCTCTTACGGAAAGCCCTGAAGGGACTGTCTCTGCGCCGCCGGGGAAGCGGCGCAGAACAGGCTTCTGCTGACGTGGTGGATAGCGGCGGACTTGCCCGCCTGCGGGCAGACCGAAGAACAGCCAGACCTATCGCAACCGCAATTGAGTGCGCGCTGGTGCCCGTCATCTGCGGCGGCCCGGAATCATGCCTGCCGCGCGGGGAAAGTACGGATTTTCAGTTCAGCGCAGATACTTCAGGATCAGCTGTTCCCAGGCCTCCTCGGTCTTGTATCCGCCGTCCGGCTCAGGATCCAGGAGTTTCCCTTCTCCGTCGAAGAAGTAGTTCTCCGGCCAGCCGTCGTTATCGAACTGCTTGAGCTCCGCGCAATCCATGATGACAGGGTAGGTAATCCCGACATCCTCCACGATTTCCATGGAGTCCTCGGCAGTGGAATCCTCATGCCTGCAGCACAGGCCGAGGAACAGAACACCCGCGTCTTTATATTTCTCATAGAGCTTTTCCATGGACGGCAGCTCTTTCACGCAGGGGCCGCACCAGGGTTCCCAGATATTCAGGATTACCAGTCTCGCCCCCTGTATGATCGACTCGTCCACAGGCCGTCCGTAGATATCGACGGTGCTGAAGCGCAGTCGGTTCATCTCCGGGTCGAGCGCAGGTGCGGATGTCTCCGGCTCAAGTACAGGTGCGGATGTCTGCGATTCTTCCTGATCCTCAAATGTCACGCCGGACTCCACCAGGATGGAATTCCGGAAGGTAACGTCCGGCAGTCTGCTGTCGCAGGTGCCGATCTGACGAACAGCCTGATACGGTGCGCCGGTCTCAAGGAAACCGTTCTCCACAGCGTAACAAAGCCATTTTGTCTCCGGATTAAGGTAGAAGCTGACATCCCGATCCCCGAGATCATAGACAAAGACAAGGAAGCCGTTGTCTTCTTCGCTGTACTTCAGCCGCGCATTGGAAAGGTCATAACCCCAGATGCTCTCGTGCCATGAAGTATAGACATCTTCTGCCTCAATGAGCGTTACGGTGTTGCTGTCCTCGCCGGTACTGCCGTCGTAGACATAGGAATACAGCGCGCTGTACGGATAGTCTTCATAATATCTGTATTCATAGTAGTCCTCGCCGCCGTTATACTCTATGATCTGCACGCTGTAGATGGAAGCGGGCACCTCCGGCGAATAGAAATACTCGATCTGCTCGGAAATCTGGTTGCTGTGCCCCATTTCGGAAATATATGTATCCATATTGACCCGGAGACTGCCGAACTCCGTGATATAATTCCAGATCGTCTGCTCATTCAGCAGCGCGGCAGCGTCGATTTCCGTGCTGCCCGCCGCGAAAGCGTGCGGCATAAGTACTGAGAGCATCATCACTGCCAGAAGCAGCGCCATGGTTTTTTTGATAATCTTCATGTCGTTTTTCCTCCATGTTCATATTTGCGGGGTTTATCCGCAAGTTCATTCCGGAATAATCTGAAACCTGATACCGTGATCTGCCGCATATACATGGGCAGGACTATCTTGAAGCACGAGGAGGGTCAGATGCGGATTGTTCCTGTCGAAGGCATCCGACGCGATGCTCGTGACGCTGCCCGGAACAAGCACCATCCACAGCCCGCTGCAGTCGGCAAATGCGCCGCTCCCGATGGTCGTCGTTCCCTCCGGTAAGATCACATCGCGAAGGTTTGTATCGCCCCGGAACGCTTCTGCCTCCACCGTCTTCAGTGAAGCGGGAAGACGGATCATCGGGAATTCCGCCTCACAGTCGAGCTGTCCGGCGAGCAGGTACCTGCCGGTATTATCATATTGCCCGGGGATCTCGGCAAAGCGGAGCGGGATCGTCTCGCCGGTTTCCAGATAGACATATTGCCGCTCTGCCGCGAGAAGTGCGCTGAGCTTATCGGCAAGCACTGCTCCTGCTTTCAGACGGCTGGTTCCTGTAAGTTTTCCTTCAAATGTATAGCTCTCGGGATAGGGCACGGAAAAGCTGCAGCTGCCATCCTGCAGGGCCTCGCTTATTCTCGCCGCGAGACTGTCAGCCCAGACCTGCGCCTCGCCGTCCTGCATATAGTAGTTATAACGGTAGCTGCTGCAGACATAATCAGAGTCATAGGTGAAAGGATGATCCACGCTCAGGATCTCCTCCGGGACAAAGCAGTACTGATGATGCTCCATGCCGTATCCGTTGTCGTCCCAGGTGCAGTCCACATAGTACCATTCTCCGCCCAGCCGCACCGCATTCCAGGCGTGGTCGATGTTGTTGATCCTGTCCACGCCAATTCCCGCCTCTTTCAGGAGCAGATAATAGGCCTTGGCATAGCTGTCGCAGACGCCGTAACCGCCGCACAGCACGCCGTCCGCGTGATAGTGGCCGTAAGTCTGATCATAATCCGCGTTATACGTCAGCCAGTCGTGAAGCCACAGCGCGGTTTCATAATCACCGGTGACTCCCTCCGCGCGGCATTGGCTGACGATATCGGACGCTACTTCGTAAACGGTGGGATATGCATCGTTATAGGCAGAGAAGCGCACCTGGTTGTATTTCGTTCGGCCGCCGCTGTCGTACAGCCATACCCGCAGCTCATAGCGGCTGGAAGCAAGAAATTTGTATGAGTAATCGACCTGTCTGATTCTGGCATAATCGCTTTCCCCTTCATTTTCATCTTTCGGCCCGCTTATTCTTTTGAGAACCGAACTGGCCGAATACGTCGACCCATCCTGTTGCAGGACACGAAAATCCATATCGAGGTCAACAAGCGCGATCGTATACTTGTAGTATCCGTCTCCGCCCGCGAAGCCGATGCTCCAGGTGGTCTCTTCCGTAAAGAATTCGCCCGTCGGATTTGAAATATCAATCCGCAGCGGCTGAACGCCCAGGCCTTCGACAGTCAAGGGAAGCTTATAGCGGGTGTTGTGGCCGCCGCTGTCCTTTACATCGACCCAGAGCTGATACGTTCCGTCATACTGAAAGGTAAAGCTGAAGGAATTTTTGGCGCTGTACAATTGCTGCCCCTCGGAATAGAACTTCCATTTCCCGTTGATGTAAGTCGGCAGGACCATGTAGAACTGATAGAAATACGGCGCGGTGCCGCCCTCGGCCGAGACGTCCCAGGTCCGCGTTGCCGTGCCCTGCGGCTCGCGCTCCTGTACGGAGATGATGAGTTCTCCGGGGGCGCCTTCCTCCGAGCCTAAGAATACTTCCTCATCGCTGAGCAGAAGCTCATCCTCAACCAAGAGGATTTCTTCATCGCTTTGCTGATCAGGTACAGGCGGCAGATTTTCTTCCGGAATACCGTCCGGCAGGACAGGCCGCGGCAGATCATCCTCAAAGGTCTGGGCTGACGCAGCCGGCGTCAGGATGCCGGCGATCAGTACGAACGCGAGGAATAATGATAACGCTCTTTTCATTGGCTATCCCCTTTGTCTGTAAACCATATTCTTCATATCTCGACGCCTTCATCAGGAAACGAGACAGAAATGTGCGATAATCTGTGTCAGGTCTTTTGTTCTTGAATTTACCATACATCGCACACACATTTCAAGCCTTGGCACAGATCGTGCCCTTTTTTCGGGAACCCCTTGCTTTCAGTTGTAATATCCTCCATAAATGTAGGCCGGATCACTCGGATAGCTGTAATCTCCGTCATAGCCATAGGCGGGCACGGCTCCCTGCATTGCGCCGCTCCGGTATGTCAGGATGGACAGGGATTTCCCCGCGTCGGTCACTCCATACAGATTCGCCGTGGAGGCTACGAGATCTCTGCTGTCTATGATCTGGTAGATTCCGGACTGCGCATTTTTCGTACAGTCGATCGGTGTGAGATAATCCACATCAAAGGGGTAGAGAACAGAGCCGATCGCCGGGAAGCTCCGGCCGTTTTCACGAGTAATCCGAAGAAAATAGTTGAGCAGGCCGGCGGTGAATACGGCGGAGTCGTCATCGTCCGCGATAAAGGCACGCTCAAAATCCTCCGTGTCGTAAAAGCGCCCGTTTGAGATGCTGTAGATGATATCGTCGAGCGTAACTCCCTCGTGGAGCATGCGCAGGATTTCGTTGAGGCCGGAGCGGAGTACCGCGCTGTCGATAGTCTCCAGGCCATCAGGGGTGCAGGAGCAGGCGCTGATCCCCTTGCTGTTTGCCGCAAGCTCCGCCAGATACTGGCAGGCCAGATATCCGGAAACATAGGCGCTCACTCTGAGGTCATAGCAGGACTGCATATCCGCCATCGCTTCATATTCCTCAGGCTCCAGCCCGTCCGGAAGGAGCGTCTCCGCGAAGGCGAAGCGAAGATCCTCCGGGCTGTACCAGCCGTCGGGTCCTCCCCCTCCGAAGGTTCTGAGCTCGTCATAGCTTTGCTGCATAACTATGTATGCATCTTCAACCATCGTCGCACAGCCCTCAAAGAACCACCTGGGGAAGGTGGTCGCTTCATAGGCGGCTATCGCGGCTGCCGCATCCTCGTCGGTGGCATAGGCGGGCAAAAACTCCACTTCGGGATCTATAACGCCCGACATGCCGCTGCGATTATAGTCGTTCATAAAAACATGCATCATCTCGTGCGTCAGGATGCAGACAAATGCGTCCAGGCTCTCCTTGTCCGTTGTCATGTGCAGCATTCCGGTTTCAGGATCCCGGATGAGATTTCCGGCTTCATCCCTCTGAGCGAGAGTAAACGCGTTGACATTGATTACATAACTCAAAAAGAATCTGCCTTCATCATCCAGGTTTTTCTCCCAGGCAACTGAGGCCATCGGAGCGTTCTTGTCGTCATACAGGATGTTGAGACCGATCCGCGTGCCGAGCTGATTGTTCCGGGCGGCCTCCTCAAAAGCGGGGAAGCTTGTCCTGAGCAGTTCCGCGGCCTGCGGCTGCGCACGGTATTTCACCATTCTCACAAGCTCATCAAGGTCCTCAACGCCCATGACATTCAAAGCCTCCTCCGAGCAGTGGATCGCCACCTCCGCAGGGAGAGCCGAAACGTATTGGCCGAAGACATCCCCGGCGCAGGCAGGGACATGCAGGGAAAAGAGCAGGATCAGGCTGAGCAGCGCGGCGAGTGTTCTTTTCATGTTATACCTCCTCCGTACAGGCCTTCAAAATAATGAATTTTTACTTATTATACCATCTGTAGCCTTTTACATAAAGAAAAATCTGCTGAAAAAATGGCACGAATTGTTCATTCCTTTTCCTTGAATCTACGTCAATGTTGTTATATGATAGCTTTGATTTCTTTTATAGAAATCCGGAGGAACCGCCGACATGGAAAAACCAGAGCATTTCGGAAAACGCCTTCGTGAACTGTGTATCAGACAGAATCTTGCGCAGCTGCAGCTTGCCGAAGAACTGACCGTACTCAACCCGCACACGAATATCGTCTTTTTGACCGGCCGCCCGGAGTATACCGGGGAGGCTCTGAATCTGCACTGCAATTGAAGTGTAAACATTACATCAGCAATTACGTGAAAGGTGGAAGTCATGAAAGCGTTGTTTTTCATTCCGGGCGTTGTCTGCCTTTTTATCGGCTTGGTTTTCGTTCTGGTCTTCCGGTACCGCACCAACGCGGATGAAAAGGCCGAGCGCAGCATGATCGCGCAGGGCTGGGCAAAGCTCGTTGATACAGGCAGCAGGTTGGAATATGACTATCATAATCGGGCCAGAACCGTATATTTTGGTATTTACGAATATGACACGGCCGATGGACAGCACATTTCTTCCGCCTCCGACTTCGGCTATGGCAACCCGAAAGATATCCCGGGAACACAGGGCACCATGGTAAAAGTCCGCTATAATCCAAAGGACCCTACTGAATTTGTTCTTTTGGAGGAGCAGGCCGTTTCCAAAACGGTCCTGCCTGCATTCAGGAAAGTCGGAATCATTCTGTCGGTTCTGGGCATTCTCCTTATAGCGGCAGCCATTGCTGCCGTACTGGGTTTATTCGATTTTCTTCTGGACAGACTGATCATGGCTATTTTTTCATGAATACCATTTTCCGTTTCCTTGTACGAGTATAATAAATCAAAAAAACAGAGGAGATAATAAAGAATGAAAAAAGTACTCAGCATCCTTTTGGTCATGCTCATGCTCACATCCCCTTGCATCAGCGGATACGCGGCGGCGGATGACGATCTCACGACGGAGCTGATTCTGGACAGGCTGATCAAGGGAGACAAAGCAGCCGAGACGGCGTCAGATCAGGCGGCCAATGGCGCTCTTCGTCTGGCGGAGATGGTTGTCGCCCTCGACAATCTCAACATTGAAACGCAGGGCGAAGCGGATCATCTGAACAAGATCCTTGACAAGCTTGCAGAAATCGACGTGCCGGAGGAGAGCCTTGAGCACAAGCTCGCCATGGGCACCATGAAGACCTTTGAAGCCCTGGTGTTTTTCCAGCAGCAGACTGATCCAACGGGGAAATACGACGAGGAACTCCAGCATATTTTTGACAGTTTCGTCGCAAACGACGAGAAGGCAGCAGACTCTAAGCAGCAGGCTGTCAACGGCCTTTATCACAGCGTACTCGCTGCGTCTCTGATTGCGCGCGGATTCTGCCGGAATCAGGGCATGCTCAAGCAGATCGAAGCGGAATTGAAAGCCTTTAACGAGGCCGACAAATCCCGCACCGAAAGTGATGTGGATCAGCTTCTCCTCGGCTCGGAAACGCTGTTCAGAATGCTGACAGCGATTGTATCCGTACTGAATACAGACGGCAGCTATTCAGACGAGATGCGGGATTTGTCAGAAAATACATATTCCGCCGACAGTACAGACGCCGATCCGACGTACAGGCTCGCAAACTGGCTTTATGGATGCGTCTATATGACAGAACTGATTGCCAGAGAAATCGCGGCTTGAAGCACCTTGTTCGGAAAACCTGTTGAGGGGTAAACGCAAGGAGATCAATATGAAGAAACCGATCCGTCTGCTTTTGACGATTCTGTTGCTTGTCTCTCTCGGCACAAACGCATGCGCCGTGGAAACAGAGGAACTGGGCCGGGACAACGATGCGTGTGAGGATGCGGACGATCAGATCGTAAACGGCGCGTACTGACTGCGAAGAATGCTCACCGATATGGTCAAGCTCAAATCTCCGAGCGATGCCTATACGAATATGGCATTGGGGGGTTCCGTCGGGAACACGCAGGATGCAACCAGACCGACTGGAAAAAGGAACTGGTTCTCATGATGATTTCCTCCGTATCATATTTTGCTTTTCTGCTGTTCTCTTGCTTTCTTTATGGCTGGCTTGGAAATCATCGTAGTTAAAGCAAAATCCGAACCCATCTCCGATTGAGAAGATGTGGTTCGGATTATCTTGCTCTGGTGGAGAGTGGCGGACTCGCCCGCCTGCGGGCGGGCCGGGGCACGGCTTTGACCTGCCCCCGGCAGGTCATTCACTCCCGTGCCCTTCTCGTCCGTTTCCTTTATACCATAAAAAAGGCATCACCTTGACGGCGATGCCTTTTTTATGGTGGAGATAAGATTTCCAAATCCGAACCGGTAAAGGAGGCGCGCTGTTTAAGCGCGCTCTCCACTTCACTAAAATTTATAGTCTCAGTGCCGTCCTTGTAATTGAAATTGACGATTGCCTTGTCGTCAAAGAGATATATCGAGTTGACAAAAGTGTTGATCAGCATTTTCCGCTGATCCAGATTGCTTGTATCCAAGTGCTGAAAGCGTTTGAACCAGTACCGGATGAACTCTTCAGAGATTTTGGGCTTTGCCAGCTTTTCTGCGGCGATCTTCTGCTCCAGTTCGTCCCTCTCTGCTTCGAGCCGCTCAAGGCGCTCTTTCGTGGATTTTGTCAGGATGCCCTGCTGAATGGCGTTGAGCAGATTGTCGATGGCTGTATTCGTCTCTTTAAGCTGCTGCTCAAATGCGGGAATGCTCAAGCTTTCGCGCTCTTGCATGTCCATGACCATCGAGATCACCGCTTCTATGGTGTTGGATTCCTCCAGAAACATCTTGATCCTCTGAATGACCTTGTCCTCCAGCCATGCTTTCTTCACTGTTTTCTTGGAGCACTTTTTCAATTTGCGCTTGATCGAAGAGCATTTGTAATAGTGATGGACACCGTTTCGGCCTGTTCCGCTTTCTCCGACCATCGCCTCACCGCAGTATCCGCAGAAAAGCTTTCCTGAGAGTATGTACTCATCCTCTGCCTTGAACCGGGCGGGGGCTCTTTTATTTTTTGCCAGCCTTGCCTGCACCCGATCAAACAAATCCTGCGGTACGATCTGCGGGATACCGCCCGGAACAACAATGTCCCGGTAACGGTATTCCCCGATATAGCGGCGATTGGATAAGATATGTTCAACTCCGGTGTATGAAATTGGATTTCCACGGCTGTTTCGGAATCCCTGCTCATTCATCCAGTCCCGGATTTCCTTCATCGTTGCGCCCTTGTCGTATCTCTTGTAGGCTTCTAGGACAAGAGGTGCGGTAAGCGGATCAATCTGAAAACACTGGTCTTTGTCAATGACATACCCGAATGTTTTACCGCCGCCGTTGTATTTGTGCTTCAGTGCGTTCTCCGTCATGCCTCGCACGATCTTTTCGGAGAGATCCGCCGAGTAATACTCGGCGAACCCTTCCAGAATAGACTCCATTAGAATGCCTTCGGAACCCTCGGAGATTTTCTCAGTGGCGGAGACCACTTTGACGTTGTTCTTCTTGAGAATGGCTTTATAGTGGGCGCTGTCATATCGGTTGCGGGAAAATCGATCAAGCTTCCAGACAAGAACCATTTCAAATAATCCCTGTGAGCTGTCTTTGATCATGTTCTGGAACTCCGGGCGGTTATCCGTCTTGGCGGAAAAGGCGCGGTCAATATAGTGACGCAGGATCGTGATTCCGTTTTTCTCCGCAAAGGCGGTACATTCGCGGATCTGGCCCTCTATGCTCTCTTCCCGCTGGTTGTCCGAGGAATAGCGCGCATAGATAACTGCCTTCATTTCGATTCCTCCGAGACCATTTTCAGGATCGAGGCCCGCAGTTCCTTATTGGCGCGCGTCCCCGGTTCAAAGC
>JBGUQD010000117.1:0-11452 GCA_045130755.1 Candidatus Limivicinus sp.
TTCATTTCAACCCATACCTTTCATGTATTGTTGTTGTATCAATCCATGTATATTGTAACACAATCATTATCGCTTTATCAAGTCTCGGCAGGATAAATGGATGAGACATCGTGCAGGATAAATGGATGAGACATCGACTCATCTCAACATAAAAGCATCCCAGGTCTTTCGACCTGGGATTATGGCTCTGCACCCCAACTTTGATACAATGAGTGGGATACAGAGCTTTGTTATGCACAGGTTAAGCCGGAACAAGACACAAGATTTATAAGAAAAATCCGATTCGTGGTAAAACACTATCTATTCTATTCTTCAATCATAAGGCCACTAGAAGGGCGAGATGTTTTATGAAAGTTGATGGTTACCGATATTGGCCAAAGCATTGAATTGGGTGAAGCACCGTTTACATGGTATGAATAGAATCGGCATTGCGCAGCTTTGCCCTGTACGCCCATGAAGTGGAACATCACTACCGAAACGAGATCCTTGGCAAGCTTGCCCGTGCCAACAAACGGGGATAACGAAACAACACCCCGCCGGGAATGGCGGGATGTTGCCAGGAGCGACTAATCGATTTGAATGACATTGACGCTGTGCGGGTCCAGCTCTGCGTTCAGTTTTCCGTCGACTGTGGGTTTCCATTCCCCTTCCCGGAGGCATACGCCGTCCACCCCGACGTCGTTGTATGACTCTGTACTATCTCCGTTTACGGTAATCTGGCGCCAGCGCATATTGCAAGGGGAGTCTTCCAGTTTCAGTTCAACCCGCCATGCCATGTCGGGGTGCTTGTTTACAATGGCGACGGCCAGCTTGCCGTCTGACGCCCTTCGCGTGCAGACCATATCCAGCCCATCCACTTGAACGATCCGTCTATCCTTCCCGATTGCCGTGATTGCCGGCATGTTTTCCAACCACCCGTCCAGTACCTCTTCTCCCAGGTAGTTCACGTACAGATCGAATACATGATAAGTGCTTCGAAGCACAATGCCGTCCGAGTGTGTATAAATACAGCCGCGGGTATTCAGTATAGGCGAGAAATTGGCCATGCCGACGATGTTGGAATGGCGATGGAGTTCATTCAGGAAACAGGCCGTAAACACGGCATCTGCCATGGTGTAATCCTGATTGCGGTCATTCAGATCCCTTGGCAGGATGTATTCATCCGCCGTCCGTCCCTGCCGATCCCCCAGAACATTCGGATGATGCCACCCCCGAAGGTTCCATTCGTCATAGGCGATTTTGATGCGCTTGTCAAGTCCAAATGCCGTGAGCAGCCCGCGCACCTTATCAAGGTCCGTCGAAAGATCGGCGGTATACGCCATCGTTTGCATATAATCGGCGAAATCATTGCTCTCTGCGAGACTGTCCCAGTACTTGTGAATGGAAATCCAGTCGAGATACTTCCCGCACCGTTCGAGTAATCGTACATTCCAGTCGATATCCGGCAACGCGGCTGCGGACACTTCGATTGTGGGATCGACGCGTTTGAGCATCTTGGCGGCTTCCAGCACGAGCCTCGACCACTCTTCGGCGCTCTTTGCGCCGATTTCCCAGGTGCCGTAGTTCTCGTTGCCGATGCTCCAGTATCGTACGCCATGAGGTTCCGAAAAGCCATTTTGGATGCGCATGCGTGCATAGCGGCCTTCCGAACGAAGATTGCAGTATTCCAGCCAGTTGCTCATCTCCTCGGCGCTTCCCGTTCCGGCATTGGTGCAGATATACGGTTCACAACCGATCTTGTGGCAGAAACGCACGTATTCGTCCGTCCCGAACGTGTTTGGCTCCTCGACGCGCCATGCTTTATCGAAGGAGGGCTGGCGCGACGGGCCGACGCCGTCCATCCAATGATACGCTGACACAAAGCATCCGCCCGGCCAGCGTATGATCGGCACGCGAATCCGGGACATCGCATCGAGGACATCCTTCCGCAAGCCGTCCTCGTCTGCAAATGCGCTGCCGGGATCGTAGAGCCCGCCGTAGATCTGACGGTGGAAATGCTCGATGAAGTGCCCAAATACCATGTTGCTGCGTTGGCTCAGGACGTGTCGGGTTCGAATATGGCAGGTGGCTTCGCGCATCATTCTCACTCCATTTCTCGTTGGGCGGGTGTGGATCTGCCGGACAGAGCTGATTTCCTCTTTCTGTTCGCAAATAGGACAATGTCCGTCGCTGCGACATCCAGCAAACCATCAGGCAATGCCTTTCCCGCCGCCTGCGTATGCATATTCCGTAAGTCAAGTGCCTTCGGCACAGCTGCGGCGGGAAGTGCACCACAAGTTCCCTGGACAGATCAGGGGGGAGGGTCAATCCGCAAAATACGTCCTCATGCCGATCTCATGGCTGATCCTATCGGGATGCCCTTTGACATGCTCCGGCATATTGAACAGGTCTTCATAATGGTTGGTACAGATGGCTTTCTCACCCTGCATGAGTATCAGCGCGCAGTTGACGTGCGGGCGCTCGGATACCGTGATCTTTACGGGGACGACGTTCGCGATCTCATCCGCCCCGACCTCGACGGTCGCATTCTTCGTTGTAATGACAGCGCCGTCTTCATCCGTAAACACCGCTTTCAGCAGAACACTTCCAAGCGGCTCCAGGCTGTCATTGACGATATAAATTCCGTCCGTTTCCGTCTTGCTGTACTTCAGGAAAACACCCAGCGGCATATTGCTTTCGAGTATGGCATCCAAGCCTGCCTTCGGCAGTCCCCACCAGTCATAAAGCCCGTAAAAGCTCTGCGGGCACAGATCACTGAACAGGAACTGCACATAGCCCGAATTTGGCGCATACTTCTGCATGCGATAGTGTTCGGTATAGTATTTGAGCAGCATGTATTGATAATGCTGGATTTCGCCCAGGCGGTCCTCAATGCTTGACAGCCTTCTGATTAAATCCGGGCACTTTTTCAGGTCGTAGATACATGCAGGCGCGTCAAAGCCATACTCCGTATTAAGCTTCTCTTTTGTGCCATAGATATCCGAATAATGCTGCCTGGGCCCGTTCAGCGAACCCGTATAATTATGGCTGTCGCCACTGTATGGATCGTCCTCACAGAATGAGCCCTTTATGATGGGCCGCGTTGGATCAAGCGCATGGACGGCTTCATACAGGCGCGGGCCAGGGTTGATTGTCATTGCGCGGCCTGTAGAGCGCCCCATCGGATCCAGCAGGCCGGGTTCGTTCATACAGATCCAGCAGAACATGGCGCAGTATTTCCGCAGCATTCGCACCGTATCCAGGTAAACCCGAATAAAGCGATCCGCAAATGCGTCGTCAGCCGGATGTGTCCAGTTGTATTCTGAGTCGTGCATGATTCCGATCCCCAGCTCGCAGCACAGTTCATAGAATTCGGGCAGATCGACGTGGACATGAATGCGTACCATATTGAATCCGGCAGCTCTGATGTTCAGTAGATCCCGTTTGTAGCGCTCATAGCACATATTGGATACGTAGACGTCCGGGAAATAGCTGGTTCCGCGCACATAGAATGGTTTCCCATTTAACAGGAAGCGCGTGGTTTGCGCGTCGCGAACCATCTCGATCCGTCGGAAACCGATGGCCTCGGTATATGTATCGACGACCTTTTCCCCGCATATCAACTGCACGGTCAGGTCATACAGCCAGGCGCCGCCCCTGTCCCATGTGTTCCATAAATGAAGCTTCGGCACGTCGGTTTCTATGCGCATCTCACCCTGGCTTCCGACCGGCAGGATCCGTTCTGCGACCCGTTCCTTGCTCAGGCGTTCGGTACAGAACAACTTCAGGCGGGCGTCCCCGCTGCCGTTGGCCAGCGCTGCGCTTACCTTGACATGCGCTGTCTTCATATCTTCAGACAGCGTATAGCTGACCACCGGCGGATCGTCAAAGCAAATATCTTCGTGCAGGGTCAGCGTCACTTTTCCATAGATCCCCACCGGGTTCACGTCCCGCTGCACAAAGCCGTCCGAATGCTCATAGGTTCCCTTGATCGAATTGCGGATCACCAGCATGGTGCGCTCATCCTGCCTGTCGTTCAGCACATCGTTGTCCCACGGAGACCATACCTTTACGACCAATGTGTTCTTCTGGCCGCGCTGGATAAGGTCATCGACCCGAAACCCGAAAGGCATCGAATAACCTTCATGCGCCCCGAGATAGCTTCCATTCAGCCATACCTTGCACAGGTAGTCCACGTTGGTAAAGCACAGTTTGGCGTATGCGCCGGCATGCTCCGGCACATCAAAATCAACCCTGTACCACCATGGCGCCTGGTTGAAATAACGCAATTCACGCCCGTAATAAGGCTGTCTGGCATAGATCAGCTGCAAATGCTTCAGCTCAGGCAATTCATCCCACTCGGATATCTGATTCGCTACGGTCGGCTGAAATCCTTCTTTGAAAAGCCCAAGCCGCTCGCCGGTATCGTGTACATCCTGAAGAATCCGCCAGCCATGTTTCAGATCAAGTATCATAACAAATCCTCCCAATCTTCTGCATCGAACCTGCCGATGCGGTTGGTGTCCTTTGACGCAAAATGCGTTTCTCAGCCTTTCAATGCGCCTGCTGCCATTCCTTCCATCACGCTCTTGTTCAGGAAGAAGTAGACGATCAGTGTTGGCAAAACAGCGATGACGATCGCCGCAAAGGTTGCGCCCCAGTCCCGGGAACCCATTTCGCCGACAAAATCGTTCAGCCCGATCGGCAGCGTCTTCATGTCGCTCTTGGTCATGAATGTGTTTGCAAAGGTGAATTCGTTCCAGACATTGACAAAGTTGAAGATAACGATGGTGATCGTTGAATTCTTGGCCATCGGGAATATCAGTTTTGTGAAGATGGTGAAGTTCGACGCGCCGTCGATCATCGCCGCCTCACAGAGCGAATTGGGGATATAGCGCATGAAGCCGACGTACAGGTAAATGCAGATCGGCAATCCAAACCCGATCTGTGGAATCACGAGAGACGCATAGGTATTCCGGAGTCCCAGGACTTTGTAGATCTGGAACATCGGCACCAGGCACACAAACATCGGGATCATGATACCGAAGAGGAAATAGGACATGACTCCGTCTGCCTGTTTGAATCGCATTTTGCTGATGGGGTAAGCCGCCAGTGAACCGACCAGTACCAACAGCACGAGCGTGCATGCCGCGACAATCACGCTGTTCGTAAAGTAGCGAGTGAGCGGTGACTGTGTGATCGCCTTGATATAGTTCCCAAGGAACAAAGAGCTTGGCAGTGTGTACGGAGGGCGAAATGCGATCTCGTCCGCCGTCTTGATGCTTGAACAGACGACCCAGAATATCGGATAACAGGTGATGATGACGACGAGAATGACGACGATATAGATCAGTACTTTTGCGCGTGCGCTGATGGATAATTGATCCCGCATACGGCTCAACCTCCTGTTGTATTGTCTTCGCGGTTGGCCCTGTTCCCGAAGAATCGGATAATACCGACGGCGATCAGAGATTCGACGAGCAGGAATACAGAAATGGCGCTTCCGTACCCAAGCCTGGTTGAGCCGAAGGATACCTTGTACATATATGTCGCCACGAGTTCAGAGGCGCTGCCGGGCCCGCCCTTCGTGAGAATGTAGGAAATATCGAAACTCTTCAGCGTACCGTTGACGAGTATAACCAGCACCGTAAAAAAGATAGGCTTGATCATCGGCAGCATGACGTGGATATATTGCTGGATCCATGTGCAGCCGTCGATATAGGCTGCCTCAATGATCTCGTGATCAATGGCCATGAACGCCGAATAGAAGATCACCATATACAGCCCGCAGAATTTGTATGCATCGATGAACGCCACTGCGGTCAACGCGTACTTTGGACTTGAGAGTACTGCCATCGGTTTGTTGCCCATCATCTTTACAATCGCAGCCACCAGGCCTTCCGGCTGAACCGACAGGAGCTTGTCAAAAATCTTACAGATGGCCATTGAGGAAATGATGCACGGGATGAAATACAGCACCCTGAGGATATTTGAACCCTTGTTGATATTGTACAGGAGCGTCGCCATAAACAGGCCCATAAAGACCTGAACCAACGTGCCCAATGCCATGAACTTCAGGTTGTTGGTGAAAGCGTTGAGCATCTTTGTGTCCCGCGCCATTCGGATGTAATTGCCCCAGCCGGCAAATTGCATGGGCTTTATGCCGTCCCAGTCAAAGAAGCTGTAGACCAGCGACCATACGACCGGCACGAGCACCGCCACCGTGTATATCAGCAGCGCGGGCAGCAGGTACATCCACGGTTCCAGCCTGTAATTTGGTTTCATCGCAATTCCCCCTGTTATGGTAAATCAGGGAATTGAGTTCAATCCCCCATTCCCTGATTGCCTGCTGAGTGACGTATCAGCCTACGTTCTGAGCGATCGTCTCGTCCATGATCGCCGCCCATTCCTCAGGCGTGATGACGCCAAGCGCCAGATTGACGGTCTCGCTGTTCAGCGTGTCCAGAGAAGCCGTATCAATTACGACGTCCCAGCACTTTGAATAGGTGTTGACATTCGTCGCATCCTGAATGGTGCGCTGATAGATCTCAGGCGCCGCGGCCAGAACTTCGTCAGAGGGGGCCAGCGAAGGAATGCAGTTATACTTGCTGAGCATGACGTCCGGATACTTCTCGAAGAAGAAGCTCATGAAGTCCTTCATCTGGTCGCACATGGAATCCGAACGAATGGCAATGCCGATACCGGAATTGGCGAAGAAATCGTTTGGGCCGGTCACGTCGTTGTCGGTATATTTGGGCATGGTGAAGATGCCGAATTCTTCACGCAGGTTCATGTTTTCATCCACGACCTTCTCGAGCACCCACGTCCCGTTGTACATCATTGCGCATTCGCCGCCGGCGAACAGATTGACGAAGGTATCGTAGTCGGATGTCGTAAAGCCTTCCGGCAGATACTTGCCAATCTTCGTCATGAACTCTGCGGCCAGCAAGCCCGGCTCATCAGAGAACTTCTCGATGCCCTTGCAGGCGTTCTCGATGAAGGTATTGCCCTCCAGGCGGAAGGGGATGAACGCCATGTAGCGCATGAACATACCGCCGGTGACATCGCCGACAGCCAGCGGCGTGTATCCTGCCTGGTAGATCTTTTCGCACACTTCCAGGAATTCGTCGATGGTTTCAGGGGTCTTCTCCACGCCGGCTGCGGCAAAGATATCCTTGTTGTAGAAGAAATACTCGGCGTTGCACTGCAGCGTCATCAGGTAGAGACTGCCGTCTCCCAGGCGCGCGTAGTCTTTGGAGATATTGTAGAACTTGTCATTCACGCCAAGCTCTTCGTACAGCGCTTCGATGTCCACCAGCTTGCCTTCCTGGGCAAGGGATTCGACATAGTTGTCAGGGTCGGCATTGAACCAGTCCGGAAGTTCGTCATTTGCGCCGAGGATCTTGATCTTCTGCAGGAAAGACGAACGCTCGGGGATGTATTCGATCTCCATGTCGAAATTCGGGTGCAGTTCCTTGTACATCTCCACGACTTCTTCGAAGGCCATCATCTTGCCGCTGGTGGCGCTGTCGGAAGTGATGTACTTGATGGTGTAGGGCTCTTCTTCCGCGAATGCAAAAGTGAACAGACCGACGATCAGGGCAACGGGCAACAGAATGCAAAGTAACTTCTTCATGGTTCGACCATCCTTTCCAAATGTGTTGCGTGCTTTGCTGTAGGCAAGTGTCCAGCAGTCATTTGCATTATATTCAATACAATATTCCAATACAAAGGATTATTTTCTGCTTATGCGGATTATTCTCTGAATATTATGATAGGTTGCAGTATCGCCTGGCCGAATTGGAGCAGGAAGGCAAGCTGGAGGAGGCGGTTGCTTTCGTGAAGCAGGATATACGGAACAGCCATCAGGAAAGCACACTTCAGGAATCGCGTAATGATCGCTCCGATTCTGAAGGTCCCTATATTGCGTCGGCTGTTTCGAGGGGGCGCATTTATCCTTGTCCGCGTTGATTCCTACTGCACCATGTTTTCGATAAACGCCCTTGGCGTTACACCGAAGTGTTTCCTGAAGCATCGGCTGAAGTAGCTGGGATCCTCGTATCCACAGGCTTCTGCCAACATCGAAACGTTTCGTTCTCCCCTTGCGATGAGCTGCTTTGCATGTTCCATTCGGGCGTGGAACAAATAATCGCCGATTGTGCTTTGGGTGGTCTGCTTGTAGATCATGCACATGTGCTGGATACTAAGCGCATTCGCGTGGGCGATATCCTCCAGGCGAAGGGTTGGATCGGCGAAATGGCGATCTATATACTCGTGAATCTTTTTGACGAGAACAACATAAGCCCCGCCGCCATGATTGTCGCGCAATACGCTTTCAGCATACTGACGCACATAATCATGCAGTTCTTCCACGCGTTCGGCCGACAGGGGAAGCGCGGGAAGGCTGCGGCTTCCAGTGTCTACGGAAGCGTGAGCGCTTTGATCATGCTGGAACTGCATGATGCAAGCCGTGAGTTCAATTGCAAGAGCATATACTGTACTCTTCACGGCATTGGATCGTTCTACCTTCTGAAAGCATTCATCTATACTTCGCAGAGCTTTATCAGCATTCCGTCCCAGCAGAAGCTTTTGGAATTCACGCCGGAATTCCGGCGTCATCATTGAATCTGTCTCATGCATACTCTCCTCAGCGGTATATATGGCAATATCTCTGCCCCGGTCAAACATATAGCGCATCTGGCACATCTGCGCGGAGAGGTAGGCTTCACTGATCTGGTTCAAACGGTCGACACCGTTGCCAATGGAGATTTTCAGCTGTGTCGGCGTCTCAGTATGAATCGTGTCGAGGGCATTTTTCATGAGATCAGATAATTGCTCTGATGTAGTACCTGCAGGTGCATTGAGCAGTACACAAATTGTCTGGGAATCGATCATGCTGATGAGAATATGCTGACCGTTCTTTGCCCCGGCCTCTTCAATGACAGAGGCTATGGCAGGAAGGGGGGACGGATTCTCAGAACCGGCATTGCCAATCTGAATCATGATGACATAGTAAATGCCACTATCCGCAGGGAACCCCAGGTAATCGATAAGCAATCCCGCCTCGACGGAGTCTGGAGTCTGATACATGAGCAGTTCTGCCAGCTGGGCCTTCAGAAAACCACCTACGTTGAGCCCTGTCAGCTTTTGAATTGCCTGCTTATCGTAGAGAAGCCCGGCAGCGCGCTCGAGGCATTTTGACAGATCTTCAATTCGAAGAGGTTTCAGCAGATAATCACAGACGCCGAGTTTGACAGCAGCCTGTGCATAACCAAATTCGCTATATCCGGTCAGTATCACCATCAGCGTCTGCAATCCCGCATCGCGTGCAGCGGTTATCATCTCTATTCCGTCCATGATGGGCATTGTGATATCAACCAGCGAAAGATCAGGCTGCATGCTCCGAATCAATTCCAGACCTTCCTGGCCGTTTCTGGCTTCGCCAATCACTTCGTATGGCTCGCCCAACTGCTGTATATACTTCTTGATCGCCTGGCGGGTATAATACTCGTCTTCGATGATGACAATACGCATGCTCACGACAGTTTGCCTCCTTTTTCCATTCGCTTGGGAAGTAACAGGCTAATCACGGTGTATATGCCCGGCGTGCTGTCCAGCGTAATTCCATACTGTCCGCCATAAAAGAGATGGATACGCCGATTGACGCTGTACAGCCCGAAAGATGCGTTCTGCGATTCCGCTTCACCATTCTCGCTGGCAAGATAATCCCGAAGCTTTGCCAGGCGCTCCGGCGAAATGCCATTGCCGTTGTCGCGGATGGAAAAAGACATGGTGTCCCCCAAATCCTTTCCGATCACTTCTATGACCCCGCGTCCGGGTTTTTCTTTGATGCCGTGATAGATGGCGTTTTCAAGCAGCGGCTGAATCGTCATTTTCGGAATCAGGTACCCATACAGACTCGGTGGCACATCGAATACGTAATCGAGGCGGTCAATATAGCGGATCTTCTGGATATACATGTACTGCTGACTGAGTTCTATCTCGTCCTGGATGGTCAGAATGTCATTGCCTCTGTTTAGGGAAAGCCTGTAGAAGGAGGACATTGCATAGATACATTCGCTGGCAAGATCGGTCATCTCCAGATCGATTAACGACTTGATGGTCATCAGTGTGTTGTAAAGGAAATGCGGCTTGATCTGGGACTGGATCAACTGGAACATGTAGTTGCTCTTTTCTTCCTGCTCACGATTGACATTGTCGATCAGTACTGAGATCTGGGAGATCAGTTCGTTGTATGAATTGTAGAGAATCTCAATTTCATATCCGCCCTTGGGCACGGACATGGAGTGCATGTTTCCCTGCGCGGCAGCGTTGTGGATCTGATTCGCCAGCTGATGGATTGGCTGCGAAACACTGCGCGCAATGAAGTAAGTGACTACCAGCAGTATCAGACAAGCCAGGAGGAAGTAGGTTAACACAGTAATCAGCACCCGCTGCCAGTATGAATTGATCGTCACCATTGGGTCGATCATGATGACGCGCCAGTTGACGCACCGGTTCGAAATGCGTGATGAAATCGCATAAAAACTGCTGTTTGGAAAGTGCCCTGTGAAAAAAGCTCCGTTTTCTTTCAGCGTCTGATACTGTGATTCAGTGATCGACAGAGACTTCACAGGTGATTCGCCGAGCTGCGCTTTATCCCGACAGCTGACGATGCGGTCGTTCTCGTCGATGATCGAAAACGTCACCCTCGAAGCAGTGACGGTACTGCCGGTAAAAACCGTGCTGATCCGGCTTTCCCGCACCACGAATAACAGCAGAGCCAGCGGCGTACGGCTGTCGAGGTCGACTATGGTCTTGGTGATCACAAACACCGGGACCCTGGATTTCGATGAAACGGAATCGTAGCAGCCGGACACCTGCGTATACAGACTTGAAGTGGCTGTAGTGAAGAAATCCGGGCTCAACTGCCTGTTGAGATAGGTCAGGTCATAGCCGCTGATGCTGTAAGGTTCACCCGACAATGAGTACAGATCCCACATATATATATCGGAGGATGCATTGATGATCGTGCTGATATTTAACCCCAGCAACGCGCGCAGCCTTGCGCGCGCGGCCTCGGTCTGCGGCGCCTGGGGATAGTTTTTTGCCGCAGCAATCACTCGGGCGTCCGAGGTAATGACCAGGGCCGTGTTTGAGAACTGCCCAAGTGCAGCATTGAGATTTGACGTAACCAGTTGCAAGTCGCGCCGGCCGGTCTCCCTCGTTTCTTCAATATATATCCTGGAAGAGAAGGTAATGAATATCAACACCGCGACAAACAGGCAAAGCAGCAGGACAATGGAATAGGTAGCAAACAGCCGCATGCTCAGATGGACGCGCCTCGGCGTGCGCCTGTATTTCGCCATGAGTGATCACCTCCCCACAGCGTCATCCAGATTCTTCACCACAGCGGCTTCGGGATGGAATTGCAGGCCGAGAGCGAAGGTCTTGTCGGTGCGCTCCACCGCCT
>JBGUQD010000118.1:0-24059 GCA_045130755.1 Candidatus Limivicinus sp.
GAAGCGCTCCCGGAAAACAGCGAACTGAGAAATATGCTCTTTGAAACACTTGGCACAGCCGCCGAAGGCCTGGAAAAGATCCGAGACTGCACAGAATTTCTGTGTATACTCCGTGAAAACGAGCAAATAGATTCTGCCGATCTCGTGAAAAATGATCTTGGAAGCGGGATCTGTGAGATGATGATCCAGCTTCCGCGAAGTCTGTACTATCGAAGCATCAGCGAGGAGACCGGTCTTGTCATTGATAATGACCGGGATCTGATTGCACTGCTCACAGAGATGAGCGTGGTCAAAGCTGACTATGACCGTCTGCGCAGCGCATTGGAAGATGTGCGCCAAAAAGGATATGGCGTTGTGATGCCGGACGCTTCACAGATGACGCTGGAGGAACCGCAGATCGTACGGCAGGGGGGTAAGTACAGCGTGAAGCTCAAAGCGAACGCTCCCGCAATCCATATGATCATGACCGATGTCGAGACCGAGGTTACACCAGCCATCGGTGGGGAAGGCGCTTCGGAAGAAATCATCAACTTTCTCCTGCAGGGCTTTGACGGAGATGTCAACCGGATTTGGCAGTCCAATATTTTCGGAAAATCGCTCAACTATATCGCGGAAGAAGGACTCACGGCGAAAATCGAGGCATTGCCGGAAAGTGTGAAGGATAAGCTGCGCGACACATTGGAAAGGCTCATAAACGAAGGGGGCGGTGGTCTGATATGCATTCTGCTGTGAATCAGGAGAAGCGCGGAAGAATTGACTTGCCGGCTGCAGGGCGGTATAATCAAAAGCGCTTCTGCGGAAACGGAGTCTGCCATGGCGTTTGAGAAAGACAACAAACTCAGAAAAACTGTCCCGATCATGCTGCTTGTAGGACTCACCCTAATACTGGCTCACACTTACGGTAAAAAGATGGATACCGCGGCAACGGGCGGCGCGGACGTGACTCTTGTCATCGATCCCGGTCACGGCGGCATCGACAGCGGTGCTGTTGGAGCAGACGGAACAAGAGAAAGCGACCTCAATCTTGCCATCGCATTGAAGCTTCGCGCAATGGCAGAGCTTTACGGCCTTGAAAACATGCTCCTTCGTCAGGATGACATCACTTTGTGCGACGGCGAGGACTACAGTGAACACAGGGATCTTGAGCACAGGACGGAGCTCACGAGCTCAGCGCACAATCCTGTGTACATCAGCATCCACCAGAATGATTATCCTACAGCGCAGCCGCGCGGATCACAGGTGATTTATGCAAATGGGGAGCGAAGCCGGGAATTTGGATCTATCACGCACTCGAACCTTTTAACAGCACTCTATCCGCAGAGCAGACGCGTTGCGGAACCGGCTACAAAAAAACTGTATATCCTTTCGCATCTATCCTGCCCGGCAATTTTGGTGGAATGTGGATTTGTGTCCAACACAATTGATTTGGAAAACCTAAAAAAGCCCGGTTATCAGACCGGCCTCGCAGCCATCTTAATGGGCTCATATCTGCAATATCGGCAGAATACAGTTCGTATTTAGACTATACAGAATGTAATATACAGGAGAAAAGATATGGCTAACAGGCAAAAAACCGTATATGTCTGCGCAGAATGCGGCAGCGAAACACCAAACTGGGCAGGAAAATGCCCGTCCTGCGGGGCATGGAACACCCTGGAGGAAATGCGTATAGAGAAAGGCAGCACCGGGAGGAGCGCAGCCGCAGCGCGTTCTGCGAAGCCGAGGAGGCTTGAGGAACTGGAAGACACAGAAGAGATACGCTTTTCCACAGGTATCTCGGAATTTGACCGTGTCCTCGGCGGTGGTGCAGTCCTCGGTTCCCTGATTCTGGTCGGCGGCGCGCCCGGCATTGGCAAATCTACTCTGCTGCTGCAAATGTGTGCAGTCGCCGGTCGGTCAAAGCGAATCCTCTATGTAAGCGGTGAGGAAAGTGAGCGTCAGCTCAAGCTTCGGGCCAATCGTCTTGGCGTGCTGGGAGGAGAGATCTATGTCCTGGCAGAGACGGATCTCGGATCCATTCTTGCGGCGGCTGATTCCCTCAAGCCCGATATCATGATCATCGATTCCATCCAGACGGTCAGCGACGCAGATAACAATTCCGCTCCCGGCAGCATTGCCCAGGTACGCGAATGCACCATGCGTATCATGCGCATGTGTAAGGAGAAAAGTCTGACCGTCTTTGTCGTAGGTCATATCAATAAGGAAGGAAGTATCGCGGGACCGAAGATCCTGGAGCATATGGTGGACTGTGTTCTTTATTTTGAAGGCGAGCGCAGCACGAGTTTCCGCATCCTGCGCGCCGCAAAGAATCGTTTCGGTTCCACCAATGAGATCGGTGTCTTTGAAATGGTCGATAATGGCCTTGTTTGTGTGGAAAATCCTTCCGAAATGCTGCTCAGCGGAAGGCCGGAAAACTGCCCGGGTACCTGCGTCGCCTGCGTGATTGAGGGCACAAGACCCATTCTCGCCGAGGTACAGGCACTGGTAACACCGGCTGCATATAACGCTGCACGGCGCAGCAACGGCGTGGATTATAATCGTGCGGCCATGCTGCTCGCGGTGCTGGAAAAGCGCGGAGGACTCTCGGTTGCTGGTTGCGATTCCTATATCAATGTTATCGGCGGCCTGACGCTCGAGGAGCCCGCAGCCGACCTTGCTACCAGCCTTGCGGTAGCCTCCAGTTTCCTGGACCGGCCTCTTGGCGCCGATCTTGCAGCGATTGGGGAGGTGGGCCTGTCCGGGGAAATACGCAGTGTAAGCGCGCTGAATCAGCGGCTGTCCGAAATCTCGCGGTTGGGCTTCAAACGCTGCGTTGTCCCGGCCCATGGTCGTGAAGATATGGGCAGCTTCTCTGGACTAACGCTGATTCCGGTACGCAATATCAGTGAAGCCATAGCCGCAGTTCTGGCAAGACAATGAGTTGTTTCGTGTCTGTTCCAAATCTGCCGAACAGCTGTTCGGCAGTGGTTTATGGGGAGAAATATGCAGAGATTCTGGAAAAATCGTTAGAATCTCTGCATATTAGAAGCATCTTACTCCCTGATAATCCGGATATCGACCCGCACCTTTCAGGACATGCGGATCTGTCAATGCTGCACGCAGGAGGGGAGAAGCTCTATCTTTCGCCGTATCTGGAGGGGAGTGCCTTTGCCGAGCGGATGCGTATACTGGGTGCGAAGCTGCATTTCCCGGAGCAGCGGCAAAGCCGCACTTATCCAGGGGACGCGCAACTGAATATATGTATTTCGGGCAAGCATGTGATCTGTAACCCCAAAACGGCAGACATCAAGATTGCCGAAAAATTAACAAGCAGCGGAGCGAAGTTTATGTCGGTGCGGCAAGGGTATAGCCGCTGCGCGGTCTGCACAGTAGACGCAGATTCCATAATCACGGCGGACAGGGGAATAGCAGTAGCAGCCGAATCAAACGGTATGCATGTGCTGCTGATCCGGCCGGGATACATTCGTCTCGAAGGGTATCCTTACGGTTTCATTGGCGGCGCGTCATGCAAGCTTGCATCCGATAAACTGGCGTTTACGGGAAGTCTTGACATCCATCCTGACCGGGAGGCAATTCTTGGTTTCCTGTCGGAACGAGGCATTTCGCCTGTTTACCTGAGTCAGGAGCCCGCTTTCGATATTGGCTCTATGATCCCGTTATTTGAAAACTGACGCCGGAAGCATTCCGGCGTCAGTTTTGTGTTAACCTTCGATTTCGTCTTTTGTCTTGCGTCCGATTGGATTGGCCATGGCCGCTTCGTGCAGGGCTGCGTTGTCCAGGTGGGTGTAGATTTGTGTGGTATTTAGATTGCTGTGTCCCAAAACCTCCTGCAAGGCGCGAGTATCCACGCCGTTTTTGAGCATCAGTGTTGCCGCGGTGTGCCGCAGTTTGTGCGGCGAGTAGCGGCTTGCGTCCAGTCCGGCAGCCAGCAGCTTGCTGTCAAGCATATTTTGTATTCCGCGAACAGTTATTCGACAGTTTTTTCTGCTGATAAAAAGGGCATTCTTGTCAGATTCCTTTACGTGCTCTATGTTCCTCACATCCAAATAGTCATCGAGAGCTTCACGACAGCCTTCCGCGAAGAAGACAATTCGCTCCTTATTACCTTTGCCGAGAACACGAACATGATCTTCATAAAGATCCGTAACATTGAGAGAAACTAGTTCGGAAACACGTAGGCCGCAAGACAAAAGCAACATTAAAATCGCATAGTCACGATAAGCAAATGGTCCATCACAGGCGGCAAGGAGGCGCTCACATTCCGATTCTTCCAGATATCTTGGAAGAGAAGCCTGCCTTTTTGGCATATCCAGTTCTTGACATACATTAAAATCCAGAAGATGTCTCTTTAAGGTAAGATAATTGAAGAACGATTTTACCGTAGATGTGCGCCTGCAGCGGCTTGCCGCAGATAAAGAAGCAGAACCTCCCGGCGAAAAAGATTGATATCTGTATAATTCTTCAATTTTGATCTGTCTGATAAAATCTAAATCAACATCCGTGATGTCTATTTCATTAAAGGGAATGTCGTTTGGTACGCAATGCCGGCGGCGTTTTATATATCGGAACAGGATTTTAAGGTCGTGGTAGTATCCATTCACTGTAAGATCAGAATGCCCGCGAACGGTGGAATGATACTCAAGAAATTCCATTACAATATCCGGTACATCATTAATCGCATCCAAATTCATAAATAGTTACTCCTGATAATATTCTGCAATCCAGTTAAATCCTTTACATTTTGTGCCTTTTTTAATAGCACTGGATACAGCTGGCCCGGAAACACCCATTTTCTTTGCTGCTTCCGTAACAGTTCCAAAGGTGAATAGCATATTACCGTTTTCATTTATCGCAGATACACTTTTTATTCTGGCTTTTGGGACATTCTTAAGTTCTTCTTTTTGCTTTTCGGTTTGCTCAAGCCATTCTAGATTATTATCGTGTTCATCTTCTGGTGATTCATCTTCGAGTGCTGCACGCCAATATAGCTTTTTGCATTTGTTATGGTTTTTCATTGCTGCTCGAATAGCATGTTCAGAGACACCTAAGTCACGGCTAGCATCATACCTGGACGGATAGCGTAGACAGGTGTCTCCGTGTGAATCAAATGCGATAACAGCAATTTTCCGTTCACGAACAATACGTTCATTTCTAGTCCCGTGATTTGAGTTTTGTTTATATGTAACCCATTCTAGATTATCTGCTGAATTATGTACGCAACACTCATCAATGTGGTTGACTATCGGAAGACCTTTGGGATTTGGAATAAATGCTTCGGCAACAAGCCTATGAACTAAGCAAGTATTATTCTTTTCTCCATCCGTTAATTGAACATAAAGATATCCGTGTTCATTCATGCGTTGAGTAGTAACGTACTTTGTTGTAGCATTTCGAACTACGCCAAATTCGTTTACCTCATATAACGGATACATTTTTATTTTTCTCCACATGTCAAGCTCCTTTCAAGGCATATCGAATCACGTAAAATTTATATTATACGAGATTCGGCGTTTACATTATATAGGGGTTTTGCAAGAATGTCAACCCTCCGGTGTTTACTGCTTTCTTGTCCCCCATTAAATACATTTATACTCCTTCGCCAAAGTTGTCTAATACGCGCAAGACACGAGGATTTAATTTCATAATTGTTTTTAACTCATCCCTATACTTTTAAGTCATTGTAACCATTCTCTAAAAATAAGCGCACATCAAAGGAACAGGAAGAGTTGTTTGCCTCTTCCTGTTCTTTGCATTGCCCTGCATTGATGAATGCGGCATGGTTCTCAGAATCAGAAATATAGACTATCCCCTTGGTCTGTATGCTCTTATGCTCCATTCTGATATCTCCGTTTCGGAAGTGCCGCTGGTTACAACAGTATAAGCGTCATTTTCACAGAGTAGAAATGACAAAATAATAACGATCTGTCTCTCCGAGATCGTTCGGGCACTTTTCTGTGAAACAATCCTACCTACAGACAAAAAACAGCCTTTGTGATGTGTACAGCACTGTCAGTCTTCATGTTTTTTTTCATGAAGTTCTCGATGTTGTCTCTGCTGTATCCGTTTTCCGAGGCATTGGCGATGTAGTCCGCCTCCACAAGGATTTGATAGTCAATGCCCTCAATCTTGTTAAACGTGTGGTGATGGGCCACGAGCCAGACGATGCGGTCGATCTGTTCTGCGCTCAGGTCGGAGTCTGCAAAGAAAGCGCGTACCATGGGTTCCCCTTCCCTTTCTTGGTACTTGCCGTTTGTGTTGCCGTATTTTTCCCGGCAGAGAGGGCAGGCAATGTCGTGGACGATTGCGGCAGCCTCCAGAACAAACTGTGTATCACGGTCCAGCTTCTCCAGTTCGCCAATGGTTTTGGCATAGCTCCAAACCCGGAGAAGATGGTCGATATCGTGGATATTGCCCTCCGAGAAGGCCAGCATTTTTTCCATGATCTGCGCAACCGTCATGCTCTGTTCTCCATACTCCTCACGATTTCATCCAGCAGCGCATCTGCCGCCGCATCCTTGCTCAGAAGCGGCAGATCCCGCATAAAGTCGGGTCCAATGAGGGTAAGCACATTGGTATCCACCTGGAAGCCCGCGCCCGCGACCTTGAGATTGTTTGCTGCAATCAGATCAAGGTTTTTCTTTTTAAGCTTTTTCACGCTGTTTTCCAGCATGTTTTCCGTTTCCATGGAAAAGCCGCACAGGAATTGCCCCATTTTTTTCTCAGCGCCCAGAGCAGCCAGAATATCCGCCGTGCGTTCAAGTGGGATGGTGAACTCCCCCTCCCTTTTTTTGAGTTTGTTGTCCGCAACTGTTGCGGGACGATAGTCCGCAACCGCGGCGGCTTTAACAATGATATCCGCTTTCGGCGCATAGTGCATGACGGCATCAAACATTTCCTGCGCACTTTGAACATGAACGGTATTGACAAACTGTGGTTCCGGCAGAGCTGTCGGGCCGGAAACCAGCACAACCTCGGCACCACGGCGGGCAGCGGCTCTGGCGATCGCATAGCCCATCTTGCCGCTGGAATGATTTGTCAGATACCGAACCGGATCAAGCGCTTCCTGCGTTGGTCCTGCGGTAACGAGCACCCGACGTCCCAATAAATCCTTTTCGTGGGCGATCAGGTATACGCACAGCTCGACCAGTTCCTCCGGTTCAGGGAGTCTCCCCTTCCCTACCGCACCGCAGGCGAGGTGCCCCTCACCAGGTTCGGCAAGAACCCAGCCATAATGCCTCAGTTTTTCCAAATTGTCCTGTGTGACGGGATTTTCAAGCATATGCGTGTTCATAGCCGGGGCTGCCGCTTTCGGGCAGGTGCATGCCAGAGCTGTAGTGGTCAGCATATCGTCGGCAATACCGTTTGCAAGCTTTGCGAGTATATTTGCGGTAGCGGGCGCGACAAGCAGCAGATCGGCCTTCTCTGCTGCCGTGATATGGGCAGTCGCGGAGTCATTATGCGGATCAAAGGTGTCCAGCAGAACCCGGTTGCCGGTGAGAGCCTCAAAAGTCATGGGGGCGATAAACTGTACGGCGTTTTTTGTCATAATGACCTGCACGTCTGCATGCAGCTTTTTGAGTCCCGATGCCAGTGCCGCCGCTTTATAACAGGCGATGCCGCCGCTGACGCCTAAAAGAATTTTTTTCCCGCTGAGCATGGCTTTGCCTCCCTTTTCTTTTTCGGCCTATCTTAACATACGAGGCAAAAAAGCACAACTGAAAAACCTAATTCTTCATAAGAATGATTGATTTTAACGCCGGATTGTGGTATCCTTTTCCCTGCCGGTTCTACCGGCAGCCAACTAAATATTGGAGCCAAAAGGAGAAAAACGCTATGAAGAAAAGATTTCTCGCGCTCGTACTGGCTGTGCTGATGACTGCGGCACTCTGCGCATGCGGAGGCGGCAAGTCCCCGACGGCCCAGCCCACAGACATCCCGAACGGCTCCGCCGGCGAAAAGGCCCTCGGTGGCGAAATCACCGTGGGTATCGCCGCAGATTTGGACACGAGTCTTGACCCACACGTATCTTCGTCGTCGGCAGGAACCAGAGAGGTCCTTTTCAACATCTATGAAGGGCTTTTAAAGCCTGACACGGACGGAAATCTCATCCCCGCCATTGCCGAAGACTATTCTGTGAACGAGACAGCGGATACATATACCTACACCTTGCGTGAAGGTGTCCGCTTCCACAACGGAAAAACGGTGACGGTCGGGGATGTTGTCTATTCTCTTTCAAGAGCTGCGGGACTGGAAACCGGCGAGCCGCTCGTTGCCGAACTGAAAGGCATTGCTTCTGTTGAAGCGACTGATGACAAGACCATTGTCATCAAGCTCAGTGCCCCGGATGCGGAGTTCAATGCATACATGTATGCCCCCATCATCCCGGAGGACTCCGACCCCACTGCTGAGGTGGTCGGTACCGGTCCCTTCCGTTTCGTCTCCCGCACCCCTCAGGACAATGTGGTTCTGGAAAAATTTGCCGACTATTGGGGTGAGGGCGCCATTTTGGATAAGGTGACGCTAAAAGTCATCCCGGACGGGCAAACCATGGTTATGAGCCTGCGCTCCGGCGCCATTGATATGGCAGAGCGTCTTTCCAGCAGCCAGATCGCAGATCTCTCTGAGCTGACTGTTCTTGAGGGCAGCAGCAACATCGTCCAGGCCCTCTATCTCAATAATGACTTTGAGCCCTTCCGCGACCTTCGTGTGCGCCAGGCCCTGTGCTATGCTATTGACAAGCACGCCGTCATCGACCTCGCCGCCGACGGGCACGGCACCCCCATCGGCAGCAGCATGATCGCTTCAATGGGCAAGTATGTGGTGCCGGAACTTGTGGACTATTATAAACCTGATGTTGAGAAGGCAAAAGCGCTGCTTAAGGAAGCTGGCTATGAAAAGCTCAGCTTTTCCATCACGGTGCCCTCCAGCATGCCCGCCCATGTGGACGCAGCCCAGGTCATCGTCGAGCAACTCCGCGCTGCCGGCATAAATGCCTCCATCAACCTGGTAGAGTGGGCCACCTGGTACGATGAGACCTACAAGGGCCGCAAATTTGAGGCCACTGTCGTCGGCATGGACACCCACAGCCTCGCGGCGTCCGGCTGTCTTGCCCGTTTCCAGAGCGAGAACGGCAAGAACTTTATCAACTTCTCAAACGCCGACTATGACGAGACCTATGCCAAGGCGCTGGCCACCGTCGATGAGGCAGAGCAGACCGCACTTTTCAAGCAGTGCCAGACCATCCTGACCGAGCAGGCAGCAAATGTCTACATTCAGGACGCTGCATCCTTCGTTGCCATGCAGAAGGACGTGGGCGGATATCAGTTCTACCCTGCTTTGTATATCATGGATCTTTCCACCATGTACCGGGTACAATAAGCCGATGCAGTATGTGCTCAAAAAAACAGGGGTGCTGATCGCTACTCTGCTTCTGGTATCCCTGTTTGCCTTCCTGGCTTTTGAAATTATCCCCGGGGATCCCACCACCATGCTGCTCGGCAGTGAATATACACCTGAGCGTGCGGAGTCGTTGCGCCATTCCATGGGGCTTGACCGGAATGTCTTTGTGCGCTATTGTTCCTGGCTCCTGGCTTTTCTTCGGGGGGATATGGGAACAAGCTACAGTTACGCCATGCCGGTTCGAGAGGTTCTGCAAGGTAAGATCTTGGTGACCGTAGTGCTCTCGATTATGAGCTGGGTATTGGTCACGGCGATGAGTATGCCATTGGGTGTTGCACTCGTACGCTATCAGAACAAGCCGTTTGGAAAGATCGGTGTATCCGTCAATCAGGTCCTGATGGCGGTTCCCCCCTTCTTTCTCGGCATTCTGCTGACCTACATGTTTGGCCTTTTGCTGAGGGCATTTACACCGGGAAGATTTGTACCGCTGGAAGAGAACATCGCGGAAAGTCTCAAATATCTGATCTTCCCTGCTCTTGCCATCTCGATCCCCAAGGCCGCAAAGACAGTCAAGCTTCTGCGCAGTTCCCTGCTCAGCGAGATGAAAAGAGATTACGTGCTCACGGCATACAGTCATGGAAACTCTCGCTGGATGGTGATCAAACACCACGTTTTCCGCAACGCTCTTTTACCCGTGGTGACTTATCTTGCCATGTCCCTTGCAGATATTGTGGCAAGCTCCATCATCGTTGAACAAGTGTTTGTGATCCCGGGGCTTGGACGGCTTCTGGTAGCCAGCATCTCAAACCGTGACTACCCGGTCGCACTGTGCATCGTGGTAATGATTGCATCGGTCGTTGTGATCATGAATTATCTGGCCGATATTCTGACGCAGATGATCGATCCGCGTGTGCGTCTGAGTTAAGGGAGACCGTCATGATCAATACAAAAGACAAAAACTTTCGAATTGGCGCAGGTATTACGGCTTTCATGATGCTGATCATTCTGATCAGCATCATCTGGACACCCTTTGATCCAAATGCCATGAACGCCGCAGAAAAGATGATGCGGCCTGGTTTTCGCCATCTGTTGGGAACCGATAATTTCGGCCGTGATATCTTTTCACGAGTAGTCCAAGGTACGGGAGCAACCTTTCTGATTGCACTGTGCTCGGTATCCATCGGCTTGCTGGCGGGACTTCTGATCGGCGGTCTGACAGGCTATTACGGCGGCTGGATCGACGAGATTCTGATGCGCCTCAATGACAGCATCACCGCTTTTCCGAGCTTGCTGCTTGCACTGGTTCTGATCGCCGTCTTTCATACCGGGAAATACAACATCATTTTAGCCCTTGGCATCATCTTCATTCCCACTTTCGCACGAATCGTGCGCGCAGAGGTTGCCCGGCAAAAGACCTTGGACTATGTCGCAAATGCCAAGCTCATGGGCGTGAAAAGCATGCGCATCCTCTTTGTTCATATCATGCCGAATATCCTGCCTGTACTACTCAGTACGGTTGCCATCGGTTTTAATAATGCTGTACTGGCAGAGGCATCTATGAGCTATCTCGGTCTCGGCGTACAGCCGCCGGATCCGAGCCTCGGCCGCATGCTCAATGAGGCACAGGCATATCTTTCCCGCGCACCGTGGTATGCCTTGTCAGTCGGCCTTGCCATCATTCTGCTGGTTCTGGGCTTTGGGCTTTTGAGCGAAGGCCTTGGAGGTGCCGGCCATGCTTGAAATCAAAGATCTGCATGTCACATTTAAATCCACCGGGAAGGAAGCTGTGCGAGGCATTGATTTATCCATTGCACCGGGCGAACGTCTGGGGCTGGTCGGAGAATCCGGCTCCGGCAAAACGGTGACAGCTATGGCTCTCACCGGGCTTATTGAACGAAGCAATGTAAAGATGACTGGCCAGGTTCTCTTTGAAGGGCGTGACCTCGTCCGTTGCTCAAGAAAGGAGCTGCGCTCCATTCACGGCCGCGATATCGGTGTTGTGTTTCAGGAGCCCATGCGCAGCCTCAATCCCCTCATGCGCATTGGGGAACAAATTGAGGAATCGCTGAAAATCCATACGAGCAAAACCCCAACAGAACGCCACACCATGGCGCTGGAAGTGATGGAGCAAGTTGGCCTGCCCGAGCCGGAGATTACCTACCGCAAATATCCCCATCAACTCTCCGGAGGGCAGCGCCAGCGCGTGATTATCGCTTCTGCCATGATCATCCACCCGAAACTTCTTGTCTGCGATGAACCGACCACTGCTCTGGATGTGACCGTACAGCAGCAAATCCTTTCACTTCTGCGAGGGCTGAGTATGGAATACGGCGTCGGTGTTCTGCTCATCAGCCACGATATGAATGTTGTACGCAGACTATGTGAAGATGTGGCGGTCATGTACAAAGGAAGGATTGTCGAGCGCGGATTGACGGAAGAAATTTTTTATCATCCGAAGGATGAGTACACAAAGCGGCTCATAGCCGCGATCCCCACGAGGAAACGTCATGGATCAGATTAAAAACGTTCTTGAGGTCGAAAAACTATCCGTCGTCTATCAGGATATGAGCCTTTTTGGCAAAAAGACGAGCTTCCAAGCCCTTACCGATGTGAGTTTTGAAGTCCGTCGAGGTGAGATTCTCGGCCTTGTTGGGGAATCCGGCTGCGGAAAATCCACCCTGTCCAAAGCAATCCTCGGTATGCTGGACACGGCAAAACTGAGCGGCGAGATCCGTCATTTCACTCCTCGTCCTCAAATGGTTTTTCAGGACCCCTTCGGTAGTCTCAATCCTGCCAAGACCGTGGGCTGGATTCTGGAAGAGCCCTTGCGTGTATACGGCAAGTATGATGCCGCCGAGCGAAAGCGCCGTGTGCTCGACATGCTTGAGCGCGTCGGCCTTGAACGGAGCTATGCGAAGAGCAGACCTGGTGAGCTCTCCGGTGGTCAGCGGCAGCGCGTTTCCATCGCGGCGGCATTAATCCGGCGGCCTCGTTTCATTATTGCCGATGAACCGGTTTCGGCCCTGGATGTGACAATCCAGGCCCAAATCCTGGACCTGCTATGGGATTTGCATCATGATCTCAACTTGAGCTATCTATTTATCAGTCACGACCTCAACGTTATCTACTCGGTCTGTGACCGCGTCATGGTCATGGAAAAGGGGCGGATCATCGAACAGGGGCCCGTTGAGGAGGTTTATGACCATCCACAGGAGGAATACACCCGCAAGCTGCTCAGTGCTGTACAACTTTAGTGTTGAACGCGGTGCTCATATCGGCACCGCGCTTTTCATACTTGTATTGTAAGTAAAAACTTAGTATAATGCAGTCAGACTGAACTGTTTATTTTACCGGAGGGATGCACTGTGCTTGACAGCTTTGGCCGCAACATCACTTATATGCGCATATCTGTGACAGAGCTGTGTAATCTGCGCTGCCGCTATTGTATGCCGGAAGATGGTGTGTGCAAAAAGAAGCACGAGGAAATGCTGACAGAAGATGAGATGATCGACGCTGTCAGGTCGGCAGCTTCTCTCGGCATTACAAAGTTGCGCATTACCGGCGGCGAGCCATTGGTCAAGAAGAATATTATATCCATCTGCCGACGTGCCTCCCAAGTTCCCAACATCCGGGAAATCTGCATTACGACAAACGGAACGCTCCTCCCTGCCCTGGCAAAACCGCTGCGTGAAGCCGGTGTCAGCCGTGTCAATATCAGTCTCGATACCCTGGACGCGGACAAATTTCGCTATATCAGCCGCTGTGGAGAACTGTCGCAGGCCATCGACGGTATCCGCGCTGCGCTCGATGCCGGTTTCGATAAGGTCAAGCTCAACACGGTTTTGATCGGCGGCTTCAACGACGATGAAATCCCTGCACTGGCGGAGTTGACGCAGTTTTATCCTGTAGATGTACGGTTTATCGAGCTGATGCCCATGTATGACAGCGGTGATTTTGGACCGGAGGCATATATTCCTTATACCGCTGTTTTGGACAAGTTACCGGAACTTGAGGCGGTTGATCCGGACGGTGGTGTTGCGAAGCTTTATCGCCTACCCGACGCAAAAGGAAATATCGGCCTCATCAGCCCGGTGAGTGCCCACTTCTGTGCAGCGTGCAACCGTATCCGTCTTACAGCAGACGGCAAAATCAAGCCCTGTCTCCACTCATACGATGAGTATTCTCTCAAGGGGCTCGACTATGAGGGTATGGTGAAGGAACTCCAAAAAGCTATTTTATGTAAACCTTCCTGGCACGGTGTTCTGGACGCTGAAAACCGGAGCCATGCCGGGCGCAACATGAATCAGATCGGAGGCTGAAAATGCCGGACTTTACGCATTTTAACGATCAGGGCCGGGCAAAGATGGTCAATGTAGGCGAAAAGCCTGTGTCCGTTCGCACCGCTGTTGCGGGTGCACGCGTGCTGGTCAATCCACAGACCTTTGCACTCATCAAAAGCGGCGGCATGAAAAAGGGTGATGTGTTGACTGTAGCGCAGATAGCGGGTGTTATGGGGGCCAAGCGCACGCCGGATTTGATCCCCATGTGCCACCCTATTCTGATTGACGGAATCAACCTTGAACTCCATCTTGACGAAGAACGATGTTCTGTTGAGATTGAGGCAACCGTATCCTGTGCCGGACGCACAGGGGTTGAAATGGAAGCGCTGACTGCTGTCAGCACAGCCGCCCTCACGGTATATGATATGTGTAAGGCCGTGCAGAAGGATATGGTCATTGCTGATATCCGCCTGCTCAGCAAAACCGGCGGGGTGCATGGTGATTATGAAAGGAAGCCTGAGTGATGAGTTATAAAGCAGCAGTTATCACTGTCAGTGATAAAGGATATCGTGGTGAACGTATTGATACCAGCGGGCCTGCGATCTGCGCCATGCTGGAGGCGGAGGGTATTGAAGCATGCCACACAGCACTGGTTCCGGACGAGGCTGATATGATTCAGGCGGAGCTTATCAAGTGCGCCGATGAACTGAAGCTGCCGCTGGTGCTCACCACAGGCGGCACCGGTTTTTCTCCCCGGGACATCACACCTGAGGCAACACTTGCGGTTGTGGAACGGCCCACTCCCGGCATTCCGGAGGCCATGCGGGCAGAGAGTCTCATAATCACGCCGCGCGGCTGCCTGTCGCGGAGCGCTGCCGGTATCCGCGGCAGGACACTGATCATCAATCTTCCCGGAAGTGAAAAAGCGGCAAAGGAAAACCTGAATGCCGTGCTGTCGGCAGTTGCACATGGACTGGATATGTTGGCATCATCGGGCTCTGCCGACTGCGCAGAGACCAGCATTAAAAAATCGATTCCTTCCCTTGATGCCTGGCTCAGGGAGGCGAAACAGGAAGCCACGGCAAAAGGATGCGGCATGTATCTTTTCCACAACGGTGTTGTGCGCGAGACGGCGAAGGCGCAAGTCCGTGAGAACGTACAGAATACGGCAGCTGTCAAAGGAATGCTTTTTTCCTATGACACTGGAAAAGTTGAGGCTGCGAAGAAAGCTGCACTTGCGATGCCCGGAATCAAGTATGTACGTGTCTGGCTCAACAGCGGAGAACTCCAAGTCGGGGATGATATCATGCTTGTCCTTGTGGGCGGGGATATCCGCCCGCATGTGATCGACGCACTGCAGGCGCTTGTCGGCGAGATCAAGCAGCACTGCGTAACCGAAAATGAAATATACTGACAGCAAAGGGGACTGAATCTGGTTTTAGATTCAGTCCCTCTCAATTCTATCTGGTTGTCGTCAAGCGTGCCCCCTGCATGACGTGGTCCCTTTCAAATGCACGGTTGATCGCATTCAGGACGGTTTTCTTGTCTGCACTCCAACGAGGTGCAAGCAGGAAGCGTTTCGCACCATCGCCTGTCAATCGGTGCACAACCATCTGAGGCGGAATACTCTCAATGCATGCTTCCAGCGCCGAGATATAGCCGTCCAATGACAGGACCTCAAATTTGCCTGCCTGATAATCCTTTTCAAGGTCCGTCCCTTCCAGAACATGCAGCAAATGCAGCTTGATCCCCTGCACTCCGCTTTTGCCGATATACTCCGCGGTCTCACGCATCATGTCCTGTGTTTCGCCTGGTAGTCCAAGGATCATGTGAACTACAGTCTCTATCCCGGCCTCCCTAAGACGCCGCACTGCATCGTCATAAACCTCGAGCGGATAGCCACGTCGTATATAGGCCGCCGTTTCCGGGTGGATGGTTTGCAGACCCAGCTCGATCCATACGGGCTTTTCTTTGTTGAGCTCCGTCAAAAGATCTATGACATCATCCCCAAGGCAATCGGGGCGCGTGGCGATGGAAAGAGCCACAATATCCGGCTGGTGTAGTGTCTGCATGTACAAGCTGCGTAATCTTTCTATCGGTGCGTATGTGCCCGTAAAGCTTTGAAAGTATGCAATGAATCGCTTCGCACCTTTTCCTGCAACAAGGACCTTGGCATGCTCAACCGCCTTTCCCGGGTCTCTCCAGGCAGGGATTGAGAAGTCCCCGCTCCCGCCGGCACAGAAAATGCAGCCTCGCGTGTCAAGTGTCCCATCTCTTGTGGGACAGGTGAACCCTCCGTCTAATGCGAGCTTATACGTTTTTTCCCCAAAACGCTCCAGCAGATAGCTGTTCAGACTTCTGTATGACAAGCAGAGGCCCTCCCCTTCTTCGGTATGGTTCATATCATAGCATGCTTTGACATTCCCGACAAGCACTGTGCCGGGAATAGAATCTCATACCGCTTATAAAATGAGAAGCGCCTAAGGCCAAAGCCTTGGGCGCTTCTTCAACAAACAATCAGATTTCCGTAATGACAGGCAGGATCATCGGGCTTCTCCGTGTCGTTTTGTACAGGTAGCCGGAGATATTGTTTTTGACCCGGTTCTTGATGGCAGTCCAATCCGTTATATGCTGAGCAGCACATGCGTCAGCAGATTCAATGGCAACTCGCTTGAGCTCCTCCATCAGTTCTTCAGCTTCCTTGACATAGATAAAGCCGCGTGTGATGATCTGCGGTTCCGAAATGAGTTGATGGTCATGGGTGGAGTACGGCAGTACGACGACGACCATACCGTCCTCCGCAAGCTTGTGCCTGTCACGCAAAACAACGCTGCCTACCTCGCCCACGCCGCTGCCGTCTACCAGAACAGCACCGGAGGGAACAGTTTCTTCACATTTGATGCTCTTTTTCGTGATCTCAATGACACTGCCGTTTTCGGCTATAACGATGTTTTTCGGCGTGACACCCATGCGCTTTGCAAGCTCGGCGTGCTTGACGAGCATGCGATGTTCACCGTGTATTGGAACAAAGAACTTAGGCTTTGTCAGTGCCAGCATCATCTTGAGTTCTTCCTGACAGGCATGGCCTGTGACATGCAGATCTGTGTGGCGGTCATAAATGACCTCCGCCCCCTTGTGGAAAAGTTCGTCGATAATACGAGAAATGGAGGTCTCGTTGCCGGGAATAGCGGAGGCAGAGATGATAACACGATCGCCTGCGTCTACGTTTATGAGTTTATGCTCTGAAAACGCCATACGGTAAAGAGCGGACATAGTCTCTCCCTGACTGCCTGTGGAGATAATAACTGCCTGATTGCGCGGCAGTTTATTGAGCTTTTCGATGTCCATCATGACATTTTCCGGAATGTCCATATATCCGAGTACATCTGCCACATGCAGGACGTTTTCCATACTGCGCCCGGTAATCCCCACCTTGCGCTTGTACTTTGCCGCAACATTGATGATCTGCTGCAAGCGGTGGACGTTTGAGGCAAAAGTGGTAATGATGATACGCTTGTCACAACCCATGAAGAGCTTATCGAAGCTCTCCCCTACCTTGCTTTCGGAATCGGAGTGACCGCGCACTTCTACATTTGTGGACTCACCCATCAGTGCAAGTACGCCTTCATTTCCGAGCTGACCGAAACGCACCAGGTCAATCATCTTGCCGGATATGGGGGTAACGTCGATCTTGTAGTCGCCTGTGTGGATAACAGTACCGATTGGGGTCGTAATAGCGACTGCAGCAGAATCAGGGATCGAGTGATTTACGTGGATAAATTCCACCGTGAAACAGCCAAGCCGAAAGCTGGACCCGGCCTTCTTGGTGAAAATTTGGGTATTGTACAGAAGATTGTGCTCCTCAAGCTTGAGTTCGATAAGCGCAGCAGTCAAGGGCAACGTATAAATCGGCACGTCGAGATCGCGCAGGACGTACGGAATGGCGCCAATGTGATCTTCATGCCCGTGGGTAAGAATGATGCCGCGCAGCTTCTCCTGGTTTGCACGGAGGTAGGAAATGTCGGGAAAGACACTGTCAATGCCGTACATATCCTCATCAGGGAAGCCCATACCGCAGTCGACCACGATGATGTCATTGCCGAACTCATAAGCGTACATGTTCTTGCCAATCTCGCCGAGTCCGCCAAGGGGGATTACTTTCAATTTTGAAACCATATTTTCTCCATTCAAATGTCGTATTATCCAGTATGTAATACAATAAGGAAGTATACCCGGATTGCATCGAGTTTAATCAGATCTCCGTGCGCCCTTCCATGGCGCGGTTCAGGGTCGCGTCATCTGTAAATTCAAGGTTTGAGCCCACTGGGATACCATAGGCAAGGCGTGTAGTCTTCACGCCAAAAGGCTTCAACAGACGTGAAATATACATTGCCGTAGCCTCGCCTTCAGTATCGGGGTTTGTGGCCATAATAACTTCTTCCACATCGCTGTCTGCGACGCGAATGAGCAGTTCTTTGATACGAATATCATCTGGTCCCACGTGTCCCATCGGACTGAGAACACCGTGCAGAACGTGATAGGTACCGTTATACTCATGTCCACGCTCAATGCTCGCCACATCGCGCGGTTCGGACACCACACAGATTGTACTCTTATCCCGGGTCTGGCTTGCGCAGACGGAGCAAATCTCTCCCTCTGTAAGATTCTGGCAGATCTTGCAGCAGTGGACATTGCTCTTTGCGTCAAGGATCGCCTCTGCGAATGCCTTTGCCTCAGCGTCCGGGAGAGCAAGAATGTGAAAAGCCAGCCTCTGAGCACTTTTTCTACCTATACCTGGGAGCGAGGCAAAACGGTCAACAAGATTGTCAAGCGATGCTGGGAAAAAAGCCATAATTGTTTCCTCAAGTCTTTTCAATGCTTTCCCGAACAGTGCGGATGGCAGCCGAGCGGTCGGGTTTTCCAAAGACAGCACTGCCGATGACGAGTACGTCGCCTCCAGCTTTTACGCATAGTGGCGCAGTCCGCTTGTCGATACCGCCGTCGATTTCCAGCATGCAGTGCGGAGCATACTGTTCGATCAAGGCGCGTACACGATTGATTTTCGGCAGTTGATCTGCCATGAAGCTCTGACCGCCAAATCCGGGATCCACAGTCATCACGAGGATAAGATCACAGAGCCTGATAAAAGGGAGCACCGCTTCGGCTGGAGTACCGGGTTTGATGGTCACGCCTGCCAGTCTACCCCGGCTCTTTACAACCGCAATGGCTGCGTGGATATTATCCTCTGTATCAGCCTCAACATGAAAGTTAACAAGATCTGCACCGACGTCGCAAAAACGTTCAGCATAACGCAGAGGTCTGTCGATCATGAGGTGCACGTCCAGAAACATGTCTGTCTCACGGCGCAGCGATTTCAGAACCGGAAGACCAATGGAAATATTCGGTACAAAAACGCCATCCATCACATCCACATGCAGCCAGTCTGCTCCGGCAGCCTTAACATCGGCAATTTCTTCGCCTAATCTGCAAAAATTTGCCGCTAAAATAGAAGGTGCAATCTTGATCATGCTGGTAATCCTTCCCTGCTAAATTATAAACTAATTAATTATACTACGCTTTCCAATTCTTTTCAATAGGTTTGGCGTGATTGTATCCGGATAAAACAGTACAGCAGGAATTGAAATCACAGCTTGACGAGCCCGGAAAATGGATATAAAATATATTGAATTATTTTGATCGGAGGCACTGTTGTGAAGCGTAAAGATAACGCTGGGCTCTGGGCGGCAGTGGGTGCCGGGGTGTTTGTCGGTTCCTGGGTGTTAGCGGCTGTCATGGGATGGACGACAGTCATCAAAATTTTGATTGTACTTACCTCTGCCGGAGCGGCGGGTGGTCTGGCAGCGCTGATTGCTAGGGGGCATGCGAAACGGAAAGCAAGGAAGCTGGAGAAGGAGCTTCAGAAGCAGGCGAAAAGCAATCCCACTGTCAAGGTGCCGCCTGTTAAGAAAAGCTATGGTCCGGAGATCGACCCAATTATTCAGGAGGGCAACCGAGCCTTGAGCGAGATGGGCAGGCTTTACATGTCCATCAAGGACCCTGTGGTGCGACAGAAGATCAACGAGATCATGCGCATCACCGACAAGATCACGCAGGATGCCATCACCGATCCGTCGGATATCCCCCAGATTAGAAAATTTATGAACTACTACCTTCCCACGACCATCAAGCTTCTCAATGCTTATGACCGCATGAGCGCTGCCGGCGTTGAGGGAGAGAATATTGACAAGAGCATGAAAAATATCAACGACATGCTCGACGCAGCAATAGAGGCTTACAAAAAGCGGTTGGATTCGTTGTTTGAAAACCAGGCGCTGGATATTGAGACGGACATCGAAGTTATGAACACAATGCTGGCAAGAGAAGGTCTCGCCGGCAACAAGGATTTTGATATTTGACAGAAAGGAAGCAGAATGTATGAACGAAGAGAGCAATATTCCCGCCCTGACGCTGGAACCCATGCCCACCGAGGCCGCTGTCGCGGTAGAAGAGGCGCCGAAGGAAGAGGAAAAAGAGGAACAGGTTGTAACCAAAGACTATGATTTAGATAGTCTTTCCCCTGCCGAACAGGCGGCAGTCCGCAGTTTTGCGGAAAAAATCGATATCATGAATACCGAACAGGTCATGCACTATGGCAGCAATGCTCAAAAAAATATTTCCGATTTTTCTGGTGCCGCGCTTGGCACCGTGCGCACCAAGGATCTGGGTGAAGTTGGTAATATGCTGGGTGATCTTGTTGTAGAACTCAAAGGTCTGAATTTTGACGTTGAGCAGAAAAAGGGACTGAGGGGGCTGTTCAAAAAATCCAGCCAGAACATTGCAGAGCTCAAGGCTTCCTACGACAAGGCCGAGACAAATGTGGACAATATTGTTGATTCTCTGGAAAAGCATGAGATCACGCTGATGAAAGATATCAGCCTCATGGACAAAATGTATGAGAAAAACCAGGAGTATCTGAAGGAACTGACCATGTATATCCTCGCAGGCAAGCTCAGGATTGAGCAGCTTCGCAATGAGGAACTGCCCAAGTACAAGGCCAAGGCATTGGAGACTGGGCTTCCCGAAGATGCCCAGGCAGCCAACGACTTTTCCAACATGATCGGTCGCTTTGAAAAGAAGATCCACGATCTTGAGCTTACGCGAACCATCTCTGTGCAGATGGCCCCGCAGATCCGCATGATCCAGAATAACGACAGCCTCATGGCTGAGAAGATCCGATCTTCCATTATGAACACCATTCCCCTATGGAAGAGCCAGATGGTTCTGGCTCTGTCCCAGTACCACTCTGACCAGGCAATGAAGGCCCAGCGTGAAGTGACTGACGTGACCAATGCCCTGCTCATGAAAAATGCCGAAGCCCTGCATCAGGGTAGTGTCAATATCGCCAGAGAGGCTGAACGCGGCATTGTCGATATCGAGACCCTCAAGAAGACCAATCTCGAACTCATCCAGACCCTGGACGAGGTGCGCCAGATCCAGGACGAGGGCCGTGCCAAGCGCATGCAGGCTGAACAGGAGCTTGCCCAGATCGAAGGTGAGCTCAAGCAGAAGCTCATCTCCATGCGCGGCTGAGAATAGAGAGGTACCCTGTGTCCATTGAAACAGGCCGCGCATATTTCCGAACGCTCGGTATTGAGGATCGCGTGCTTGAATTTGATGTTTCCTCTGCCACCGTGGAGCTTGCAGCGAAGGCTGTGGGGGTCGAAGGAGCGCGCATTGCAAAGACGCTCTCTTTCAAGGCGCCAGAGGGTTGCATATTGATTCTTGCGGCTGGTGATGCGCGTATAGACAACCACAGATTCAAAGAAACCTTCCACATGAAAGCCAAGATGCTGACGGCCGACGAGGTGCTGGAGCTGGTGGGCCATCCAGTCGGCGGGGTATGCCCTTTCGGATGCAACGAAGGTGTGCCCGTCTACCTTGACGAAAGCCTCAAACGTTTCGAAACGGTATTTCCTGCTGTCGGCAGCGCAAATAGCGCCATAGAGTTAAACCTCGACGAGCTGTTTCGTTACTCCAAGGCCATCGAGTGGGTGAATGTCTGCAAACTTCCTGAATAATGATTTATCCCGGATTCGTATGAATCCGGGAATATTTTATATCTGCTTTTGTCGAGTTTCAGCCATATGTCCTTCATCATTTCCGGAATCTCCTCAAAGCACAGGGGTAGTGTTATACCGGAGGCCATATAATGTTTAATTGTTCCTTCCCATGTACTCTGCACATTTTTGAATAGGGCGGAATAAGATGAAGTGAAGCGAGATCGCTCCAAGGAGGAATACAATTGAACTGCAACAAACCTGATTCATCCTTCCGCAACGGGTCTCTTCCCGGTGTCTACGCACCGCTTGCAATGGCTTATGTGCCCATGCAGGATTCTGCCGCACCGAATTACGATGCGCCTGAAGCGCTGGCCCGTGGTACACTTTTTCCGGGACTGGATCTCCCATTTAAGAATATTGTCAACGAAAAAGCACCCGATACGCCGATGGCTGAATTGATGGCCATTGACTTCGTAACCGATGAGCTGGAGTTATATCTTGACACTCACGCTGATGATACAGAAGCTTTCACCCTGTATCAAAACATCCTTGCCTTAAAAAAAGAGGCAAGGGAGCGTTATGTGCAGCGCTACGGAGTGATTACGCAGTGTGACCAGCTTGGTCAGGAAACTTTTACATGGCTTCGTGATCCATGGCCATGGGAGTTTCGGAATGGGAGGACACACTGATGTTTATATATGAAAAGAAGCTGCAATATCCTGTTAAGATACGAAATACAAATCCAGCCCTGGCTAAATTTATCATCAGCCAATATGGTGGCCCTGATATCTAAAACAGATAAGTTTTCAACAAAAGCCACGGCCTGACGCCGTGGCTTTTGTGTTTCCGTCATTCGGTTTCTGTTTTATCGTCATCGGGAGGCTTGTCCTCATGATCTCCATGGTCGCTGTCGATTTTATCTTTGTATGCGGCCAAAGATCTCATGAGCCATTTCGGGACCGGTGCGCCGAGCTTCCCAGCGTTCTCTGCAATGCTGCCTAACTCAGTAATAATATACCACAACAGAACAACTGGCGTTACCATGACGGGCAGCTCGACGCCGATCTGCACGCCGGCGCCGTTTATCAGTACATGCAGCGCAATGTCGCAAAGGGCGGCCACCAAAACCGCGAACACTTCGCCCAGCTTATGCCAGAGGCCCGCTCGGGCGACAGAGCTTGCCCATTCGTTGTCCTTCTTTGCCGCAGCGCTGCCGCTGATATAGTCGATCAGCATGCAGGCGATCCAGATCCAGACAGCCCAGCCGACCCAGCCCCACAGGGCCGTCAAAAACGCGAGGATCGCCGCGATCGCGGCCTTGATTTCTGTTGCTCTTTCCGGTGCAGTCATTTAGATGCACTCCTCTCTATGAAATTTGTGAAGGCTTGTAGAAACTCTTCGGTCTGCAGGTATGCGGCCAGGGCTGCCAGGGTGTCTCGGATCTCCGGCGCGGGGTCCTGGACGGCGGGCAGCTCGTCCAGCAGGCTGTCAATCAAAGCCATGGTGACCGGGCCGGCCTCGCCGTCCACGGGTGTGATCTTGTTCGCCTCCTGGAGCTTGGCCACCGCGACGAAGGTCTTGGTGCCGTACTGGCCGTCCGTGCCGCCGGTGTCGTACCCGAGCTTGACCAGCTTCTGCTGCAGCTCGCGGACGTCCTCGCCGGTCATGCCTTTTTTGAGGATCGAGCGCCTGGGGGCTGCCGGGATGCTGCCGGCGTCCGCGCCGGTGTAGCGGAGGACGCAGTCCCAGGGGCCGTTGTAATACGGCTGCACGCGGATCTCGCTGCCGCTCTGATCGCCCTGTAGGCTGTTGCCCTCGCTGCTGCGGGCGTGGACAAGCTGTCCGTTTCCGATATATGTCGCGGTGTGGCGCTGGTGATTCAGCAGCACGTCGCCGGCCTGCATCCCGGCGCCGGTGGCGAGGTCCACGCTGCCGGTCACGTCCTGGAAACCGCAGCGGACGAACACGTCGTACATGTTGCCGGTGTACGTCGCGCCGGCCGTCTTGACCGGGACGCCCGCAAGCTCCCAGGCGGTGATCACAAACGAGCTGCAGTCATAATCCGGTCCCCAGCGGTCGGCCTGGCTGTATCCGTGCTGGTTATCGGCGGCGATCTTGAGCATCCACTCCACGGCCCGCCGGATTGCGTCCGGCGCATCGTTCTCCATGGTCTCGGACGGTGCCTCCTCGGCCTGCGGCGGCTGGTGATCTTCATCTCGCCAGACCGGGAGACCGTAGTCTTTGGGATTGTACGGCATCTCAGCCGCGCCCTTAAATTCGAAATCGTGTATCATTCGCCCTCCGTCAGCAAGCCACTAAA
>JBGUQD010000119.1:0-2064 GCA_045130755.1 Candidatus Limivicinus sp.
GGTCCTTCAGCAGCCCGTCGGACTGAATGACAAATTTCCATTTTCCGTCTTCGGTCTTCTCCAGCGTGCCGCCGGCACCGCAGACCGCGCACTCAATGGGATAATAGGTGCCGTCCCACTGCACTTCGCCCAGCGCCAGAAGGTTGGAGTGGCAGTTCGGGCACCAGCCCATGTCTTCCTCGCCCAGCCATCCGCGCTCTTCCGGCGGCGTAGCGACAGCCTTCATGATGTTCTGACCCATCTTGCGGGCACGCGCAAGCAGCTCATCGTCAGCGAGGCACTGCATACGGGCGGGTACGCGGGTCGCCAGCAGCATGTCGACGACCTTGAAGTCCGTTGTGAACATGGTGGCCTGCAGACCCTCAAGGGCCATTGCCTGCCAGGAGCGGGTGGAGCCGCCGACGGAAATCAGTCCGGCAACGCGGTCCTTGTGCTCAATGACGCCGATATGCTCCAGGAAGGAGGTCTCATAGCTTAAACTGCGCTGCGCAAACTTGAGGTAGGGGGATGCGGGCATGAGGTCATAGGTCGGGACCGAGACGATGATTGCGTCCTGGTCAAGCATCACGTCCATGATCTTTTTCTTGTCGTCCTTCTTCTCCAGCGTGCAGCCAACATACTTTCCCTGCGCCATGGCTTCCGTGCAGGCGGTGCAGCCGCTGCAGTCAAGGATGTTGAAGTCGCGGAGGTTGATCATGCGAACCTCGGCTCCCTGCTCTTCACAGGCCATCAGTGCGGCCTTGAGCAGGATCTCACTGTTGCTGTTCTTCCGTCCGGCAGTAATGCCCATGATTTTGTAGCTCATTGGGGTCCTCCTTAATTATGTTGAAAATGAATTGCCTGTTGCTTTTTTGACAATTTTATTATATAAAAGAATCATGATTTCCGTAGTGACATCTGTCAGTTCATGACAGAAAAAAACCTGCATCTTTTTTGTTTATATTCAACAAATTCAAGGAGACGGTGGCCAATGCCGATCCATTCGCTTCAGATAGAATCCCGCTTCGTCCGCAGCGGCGTACGCGCTCTGCTGCTTCTTCCGTCCGGCGCTTCTCCTTCCCGACGGCTGCTGACGCTGCTGCACGGTGCAGAGGAGACGCCGGAAACAATCCTGAATGCTTTTGATCTGCAGGCGGCGGCAGATCGGCTTCAGTTTGCTGTCCTGATACCCGCACAGGGCAACAGCTTTTCTCTGGACTGGAACGACAGTTTCGGTGCTCGTTCGGCGCTGCTGAGAGAACTGCTTCCTGCCGCACAGGAACGCAGCGGTGTTTCGGCCCTTCGCGGATCCAACGTCATCGGCGGCATCTCAATGGGCGGCTTCGGCGCCGTCAGCCTCGCACTCTGTGAACCGGAACGCTTTGCTGCCGCCTTCAGCCTCTCCGGCGCGCTGGATTTGAAGAAAGCGGCACAGCTTTTTCGCATCTGCCGGATCTCGCCCCCCGGTGATCTGCTTCGCGCAGCCGAGCGGCCGGAGGCACAGTGGGACACGCTCCTCGCGCGCAGCGGCGTCAGGCCCGCCCTGTATCTCGCCTGGGGCGACCAGGACTGGTTCCGGGAGTCCAACCGCAGCTTTGCCCGGCAGGCGCTGAAACAGGGTTTTTCCGTTCAGGCACTGGAGAGCCCCGGGCTGCATGACTGGGCGTACTGGGAAACAAGTCTTCCCCCCGCACTGGAATGGGCTGCCGCGATCTGAGCGAACAGAAAAGCGGCGTGCCGGCTGACTGCTTCAGCCGACACGCCGCTTTTTCTTTAAAGCCTGCCTGTCAGAGCTCAGTATTACTTCTTACGGCACATTTTCTGGTGGATCCATTCCACCGCAACACCCACGTACCACACACCTGCCAGCATCGCCGCACCGATCTGCAGCGGCATATTGCCGAGATGTGTGAGCTCCATGGGTCCCATGACGGTCAGACCGACTGCCCAGCCGCAGAGCCAGGCGGGACAGTAAAAGACCTTTGGCAGCAGTGAAGAAATGAGCACCGCAAGCCCGCCCATTACAAACAGTGTAAGGAAAACGGAAGCACTCTGCCCGAAGGGGAGCAGCGCCATCAGCCGAAG
>JBGUQD010000120.1:0-2021 GCA_045130755.1 Candidatus Limivicinus sp.
AATCGCAGCGATGCGAAATCTAAAAGGAGGTGCCGAAACCATGGCGAAAGCTGGAGCTCGCGTGAAGGTCACGCTGAGATGCGCGGAGTGCAAGCAGAGAAACTACAACACCGTGAAGAACAAGAAGAACACCACGGAAAAGTTGGAAATGAGCAAGTATTGCCCCTTCTGCCGCAAGCACACCAAGCATACGGAAACGAAGTAAGGACTTTCGAAAGGAGTAGTATCAAATGGCTGAGAAGAAAAAGGAAGTCAGCACTGCTGCCGTAAAGAAAGTCGATACCAAGCTCGGCTTCGGAGGGCGGACCGCAAAGTGGTTCCGCGAGATGCGCAGCGAGCTGAAAAAAGTCGTTTGGCCCACCCCCAAGCAGCTTGTGAACAACACCGGCGTGTCGCTGGTGGTCATGGCCGGATCCGCCGTCGTCCTCTGGGCGTTCGACTTCATCGCGGATCAGGGCGTGCAGCTGCTGCTGAAGATCGGCGGCTGAGCCAATGGCAGACAATGCAAAGTGGTATGTGGTCCACACATACTCCAGTTATGAAAACAGCGTTGCAGCGTCCATCATGAAGGCGGTCGAGAACCGTCACATGCAGGACCTGATCCATGAGGTGAAAATCCCCATGGAGACCGTCACCGAGATCACCGAGAGCGGTGTGAAGAAGACGGTCGAGCGCAAGGTCTTCCCCGGCTATGTGCTGGTGAAGATGGTCCTGACGGACGAGAGCTGGCACCTGGTGCACAATGTGCGCGGCGCCGCCGGCTTCGTCGGTGCGGACGGCAAGGCCATTCCGCTCACGGAGGACGAGATCATCGCCCTCGGCGTGGAGCATCGCGAGGTCGTCGTCGGCATCAATGTCGGTGACCGGGTCCGCATCACGGACGGCCCCATGGAGGGCTATTTCGGTACCGTGGAGGAGTTGGACGTGGAGAAGGAGCGCGTGCGCGTGGCCGTTTCCATGTTCGGACGCGAGACCCCCGTGGACCTCGACCTCGATCAGGTCGAGGCCGACAAAGAATAATTTAGAAAGAGGTGCTTAACCTTGGCACAGAAAGTAGTTGGATACGTCAGATTCCAGGTTCCCGCCGGCAAAGCCACTCCGGCTCCCCCGGTCGGCCCTGCCCTTGGTCAGTACGGCATCAACATCGGCCAGTTCACCAAGGACTTTAACGAGCGTACCAAGGGCGACATGGGCATGATGATCCCCGTCGTCATCACGGTTTACGCCGACCGCAGCTTCAGCTTCATCACCAAGACTCCCCCCGCCGCCCTCCTGATCAAGAAGGCCTGCGGCATCGAGACCGCCTCCGGCGTGCCTCAGAGAGACAAGGTCGCCACCATCAGCAAGGAAGATCTGCGCAAGATCGCCGAGCAGAAGATGCCCGATCTCAACTGCACCGACATCGAATCCGCCATGAGCATGATCGCCGGCACCTGCCGCAGCATGGGCGTACTCGTCGGCGAGTAAGAACCGCCAGTCGTGGGAGGATACCCATCCGACGAACCACATTACTAGGAGGAAACCAAATTGTTCAGAGGTAAAAATTATAAAGAGAGCGCGAAGCTCATTGATAAGCAGATGCAGTACGAGCCCCTGCAGGCTTTTGATCTTGTGACCAAGGCTTCCAAGGCCAAGTTCGACGAGACCGTCGAGCTGCACGTCAAGCTGGGCGTCGACTCCCGCCACGCCGACCAGCAGGTCCGCGGCGCCATCGTCCTGCCCCACGGCACCGGCAAGACCGTCCGCGTGCTCGTGTTCTGCAAGGAAGAGCGCATCCAGGAAGCCCTCGACGCGGGCGCTGATTACGCCGGCGGCATGGATCTCGTGCAGAAGATCCAGGGCGAGAACTGGTTTGAGTTCGACACCGTCATCGCTTCTCCCGACATGATGGGCACCGTTGGCCGTCTCGGTAAGGTCCTCGGCCCGAAGGGCCTCATGCCCTCTCCGAAGGCCGGCACCGTGACCCCGAACATTGCCAACGCCGTCAAGGAAGCCAAGGCCGGTAAGATCGAGTACCGTCT
>JBGUQD010000121.1:0-15715 GCA_045130755.1 Candidatus Limivicinus sp.
AAGTAGCCCATGTAGATCTCGCTGCGGTTGCCGGTACCGGCGACCAGGCGGTTTTCCGACTGGCCGATGGTGTAGAGCGTCGTCATGCGCAGGCGCGGGGCGATGTTCGCCACGGCCATGTCGCTGAGTGAGGCCACACCCTCGAGGGTCTTCAGCTCCGCCTCACGCACTGCGGTGAGGTCAACAACGCGCGTCTCGATCCCGTACTGAGAAGCGAGGGCATTGCCGTCGTCCCGGTCCTGACCGTAATTCCGGCGGGAGGCGCAGGGCATGATAACGCCGATGGTGTTGTCACAGGCCGCCTTGCAGAGGATCCCCACAAGAGCGCTGTCCTTCCCGCCGGAGTTTCCGAAGACGATCCCGTCGGCGTGGGCTTCCTGCACCTTTGCGCGGATATAGGCCACCCGCTTATCAAACTCTTCCTGATAGTTTCTCATACACTTCTCTCCCGTATCAGAAAGTATCGTGTTATCCTTCGTTGTTATCCGACGGGAGCAAAGTCACGACGATCGGCTCGCCTTCGTGGCCATCCTGCTCCTGTGTGGTGGTCTGCTCCTGTGCAGTAGTCTGTTCCGTGGATTCGGGCACAAACTGGTCCTGCCCCTCAGGTATGGGATTCTCGGGCGGCGTCGGATTCTGGTCCTGGTTCTGCATACTGTTGTACCAGTCAACAAAAGCCTGGTAGCTATCTGCCGCCTGCTGGGCATAGGGGTCTGCATCCTGATTCTGGTAAGGATCACCGTAATCCTCAAAGCCCGGCTCTCCAGAGTTCGGCCCATAGTAGTTCGGGTCATAATAGCTCGGGTCATAATAGTTCGGGTTATAGCCGGGCTGGTACTGCGGAACGGGCGTCGCCGCGGGTGCCGGAGTGGGCGTGGCAGCGGGAGTCGCCGTGGCGGGCGGCACATAGTTTGCATCGTACATGGGATCGTTCCAGGTGAAATTGTAGACCGTGTATTCGTAATCGCCGAACTGCTGGCGCAGTTTTTCATAGCGGGGATGATAGGTGTCCACCCAGGTGTCGATATAGTTTGCCAGATCCACATAGCGCCAGCGTCCGCCCACGGGATCTTCGTACACCGATGTGTCGATCTCACACTGGGGCGCACGGCGCTGCATCTCCTGTATCTGCTCGGAGGGGATGGGATTGTAGCCGCCCAGCCAGAGCCTTTCCAGACCGGTCAGGGAATAGAGGGGCGTGATGTCCTTCAGGGAGGGCCGTGTACCGTCGCCATAGAAATCGTAGCCGATGCCGGCCACATTCAGGTGGCGCAGGTTGGCAAGTCCCGACAGCGGGCGCAGATCGTCGCAGTAGGTGTTGGCCAGTTCCAGATACTCAAGGTTCGGGCAGTTTGCCAGAGGCGAAATGTCGCGGATGTTGCACATGGCAAGGATCGCGACTTCCAGCTTCGGCATCTGGGCAGTGAAGCCGATGTTCGTGAGATAGGTGTTGTGGCCCAGGTCCAGGTATTTCACATCGTGGCAGTAGTACAGCCCTTCCACATTGCTGTCATTCAGCATGCCGCCGCGGGAGGCCATGGAGGCGAGGATGCGCTCGGCATCGGTGCGGGCGGTATAGTTGTCGCCGAAGAAGACGCGGAACACCACCTTCGCGTTGGGGTGGTTGAGGTTGATTTCCTCCAGGCGCTTCGGCTGCAGGCCGCAGCTGTCCATGTCCACATAAGTGAGCTGCGGCATATAGCTCATGACCTCGTCCACAAGCCTGCCGTCGTCCGTGATGGATGCGCGGTAGAGATTGATGGTGGTATCGGACAGATTGCAGTCCAGGCCGTAGAGCTTGAAGGCGTATTTGAACACGGGTGTGGGCAGGATCTGGCGCAGGCGGCCGATGTCGCTCCAGCCGAGTGCGCCGCCCTCGGCGCCGAGGTCAACGGTCTTGAGTCCCGGCAGCAGGGCAAGCTTGTATGCCGCAGCCTCGCAGTCGGCACTCGACATGCCCCTGAGGTCAACGCTCTGCGTGTCGGTGTCGAGCACAGTACCGTTTGGCATCGTGACAGTGTAGCGGGTCTGCACCTGGGGATGGGCGGCAGCCCAGCGGGCGACTTCTTCCTCATTTGCGCTCCCGCTCAGATCCGCGCTTTGCAGATAGGGCAGGCTGTCAAGCATGGCAGTCTCGCCGGAGGCCAGAGGCATGCGCAGGGTCTGTGCCGTATACTCCACCTCGCCGCCGGAAAAACGCACCGGTTCGGGCGTAGGCGCAGGCGTGGGCTCGGCAGCGGGAACACGGCTGTTCGCTCCACCCACCATGCCGCAGCCGCTCAGGACCAGGCAGAATATGAGCAGCAGCGTAAGACACGCGCTGCGAATAAAACAATGTTTGTTCATGAGAATCTCCTTTTAATTCGCGGCATCGTATAACGGATCGTTCCAGGTAAAGGAAAATGCGGAATCGTTATAGGAATCAAACTGCTTGCGAAGCAGGTAGTAGCGATCCACCAGGTTTCCCTCGCTGTCCCAGCGCCAGTGGCCGCCGGTGGGATCGTCATAGACCATGGTGTCAAATTCGCAGTTCGGGACTCGCTTCTGAAATTCCTCACACTGTTCCCACGGCACGCGGTTCATGCTGCCGATATACAGGCGCTCAAGCTGGGTAAGGCCATAGAGGGGCGTGATGTCCTCCAGGGCAAAGATGCTGGCACAGTTGAGGTGCTTGAGATTGCTCAGCCCCGCCAGAGGCCGCAGATCCGTGCATTCTGTGGAGAACATTTCCAGATACTCAAGCTCCGGGCAGTCGGCCAGTGGGCCTGCGTCCGACCATCCGCACATGCTCAGGATCGCAACCTCCAGCTTCGGCATCTGGGACACGAATGAAATGTCGGTAAGCTGCTGGTTGTGGCCCAGGTCAAGGAACACCACATCGTGGCAGCAGGAGAGGGCCTCCACGTCAGAAACGGTAAGAGGGCCGCCGGCCGCCGCTTTGGAGGCAAGAATACGCTGCACATCGGTGCGCACACTGTAGTGTTCTCCAAACCAGACACGCCAGACGAATTTGATGTCCGGGAAGTCCGCGCGCAGCTTTTCCATCTCCTGATTGCTCACGCCGGTGGTGTCCATGTCCACGTAATTGAGCGCAGACATCAGCGGCATCACCTTCCGCAGCGCTTCGCCGTTATCGGTGACGGGGATATGGCTCAGGTTCAGGGACATGTCGGAGAGGCTGCATTCTTTGCCGTAGAGCGTAAAGCCATATTTGAAGGCCACCCCCGGCAGCAGCGTGCGCAGGTGCGCAAGGCTCTCCCAGTTCTGTACGCCGCCCTCGCTGCCGAGCTTCACATTTTTCAGCCCCGACAGCATGGCAAGCTTTTCCGCCGCCGCTTCACATTCCGCAATACTCATGCCGCTCATGTCATAGCTGCGTGTGCCGGAGTCCAGCACCTCCCCGTTCGGCATGGTAACGGTGTAGTAGCACTCCACCTCGGGGTGCGCCTTCACCCACGCCACGATCTCCGCCTCATCCGCGCTCCCGCTGAAATCGGCCGCGCTCAGCAGAGGAAGCTGGCTGAGAAGTGCCGTCTCTCCGGCGGCCAGCGGCATGCGCAGCTCGCTTGTGTCGGAGCTGACGCTTCCGTGGGCGAAGTTGACCTGCGGCACGTTTTTGGCGGGTTTTTCAGTGCTCGCCGATCCTGCCGCAGCCGTTGCCCCTCCCCTGCCGCACGCGGCAAGGCACAGGCACGCAAACAGAGCGCACAGCAGTAAACAAAGGATTCTTCTTGTCATATTGTTTTTATCTGTTACCATATTTCATAGTATTCCGCATCCAGCCCCACAAAATCCTGCACGTCGGGGTCTTCCTCCACCTCGCGCGGACAGCTGTAGTCATACAGAGGGTCTGTCCAATAGAAGGGGTAAGCCTCCTCCTGGTAGCCCATCTGCTCGCGCAAAAGGGCATAACGCGGGTCATACATGGGGTTGCCCATCTCATCGCCGTGGTCGGCAAAGCGCCAGTATTCCTCGGTGGGATCGGGCGTGGTGTCATTGACGACGCAGTTGGGGTGAAGCTCGCGATAATGCTCGATCTGTTCGGGCGGGACCGGATCGTGCTGACCGATCCAGAGGCGCTCAAGATCCAGGCCGTAGAGCGGCGAGATGTCCGTAACGGCAAAGTTGTAGCAGATGTTCAGATGCTTCAGATTGTGCAGATTCTGGAAAGGCGTCAGGTCATGCAGACGCGAGGTCATGGCCTCCACGTACTCAAGCTTCGGGCAGTCGGCCAGAGGCGAGAAATCCTCCACAAAGGTCATGCCTACGATCAGCACCTCAAGATCCGGCATATAGCGGCAGAACTCAATGGTGTCCAGATAGTTGTTGTGGCCGAGATCCAGGTACTTTACCTTGGTGCAGTACATGAGATTTTTGACGTTGTTGTGCGCAAGCTCTCCGCCCTGGCCGGGCATGGAGGCGAGGATGCGCGTCACGTCCGTGCGCACGGTGTAGCCGGAGCCGAAGTTGACGCGCCAGATCACGTTCGTGTTCGGCAGGCTGTCGCGCAGTTTTGCCATGGCAGCGTTCGATACGCGGCAGCTGTCCATATCCAGCATCCGAAGCTGCGACATGCAGGCCGTGACCTTCGCGACCAGTGCGCCTTCATCTTCCATGGGGATGTACTTGAGATCCATCGCGGGATCCTTGAGGTTGAAGGGCCGGTCGAATATAGTAAAGGCATAGTCGATGACCGCCTCGGGCGCGGCATCATGGAGAAGCTTGAGACTCTCCCAGCTCAGGGGCGTCTCGCTCTCGCTGCCGATGTGAATGAGCTGAAGATTAGGCAGGTGCCGCAGGCTTTCCGCTGTCTGGGCGGCGTCCGCGTCATGCAGCCCCTTTAATTCCACCGACGTGGCGGCAGGCGCATAGACCTGTCCCATGATGCGCACTTCCGGCTCCGGCGTGGGTGTCGGCACCGGGGTGGGGGCGGGCGTCACCGGCGCGGCCGTTACGATCGGTTCCGGGGTCGCCGTCGGTTCCGGCGCGGCTTTTTTCCCGCAGCCGGTCAGCAGCAGGCAGAGCAGGATGATAAGCGGAAGCCAACGCGCGCGCCATTTGCGTATCCTCATAGTCCGTAGACCTCTTTTCCAAACATTCCTTTGTATTCCTCGGGGGCTTCTTTGTCGCAGTAGGGATCAAGCCAGTAGAAGCTGTATTCCTGGTAGTTGTAGCCCATCTGCTCACGCAGCAGTTCATAGCGCGGCACCCAGTAATACTTCGGGATCTCCGGGTCATAGGCGGTAAAGCGCCATGCTTCGCCGTGCGGATCGTCGGTGGTGACGTTGACAGTGCAGGTCGGCACCAGTTCCTTCATGTGCCGCGCCTGCTCCGCCGGCACCGGCGTGTCGCGCCCGATCCAGAGGCGTTCAAGCTCCGTCAGGCCGTAGAGGGGCGTGATGTCCTTGATCTTCGGGCAGCCGGCGATGTTGAGATGGTGCAGCCCGGTCAGATTCTGCAGCGGGCTCAGATCAGCAATGTTGGTGGAGTTGAGCTCCAGATACTCAAGGTTCGGGCAGCTTGCCAGAGGACTGATGTCCGTGACGGCCGTCATGGCGATGATGCACACCTCAAGCTTTGGCATAGAGGCCACAAAGGAGAGGTCGGCCATATCGTCGTTATGGCCCAGATCGAGGTATTTGACATCCGTGCAGTACTTGAGCATCGACGTGTCCTCGATCATACCGCCCACCGAAGGCTTGGAGGCAAGGATGCGCTCGGCATCCGTGCGGACGCTGTAGTTGTCACCGAACCAGACACGCCACACGATCTTTGTATTCGGGAAGCGTTTTTGCAGTTCCTCGAGCGACTGGTAGGAAACACCCGTGTTGTCCATGTCCACATACGTGCAGTGGTTCATGCACGAGAGCACCTTAAAGAGGGCATCCCCGTTATCGGAGACACGGGTGCCGCGGTAGTCGAGCTTCTCCGTGTCGAGGTCGACCGCCTTGCCGTAGAGCGTAAAACTGTAGTGAAACTGGACATTCGGACAGTTCGACTTGAGCATGGCGATATCTTCCCACGCGATATTGCCGGTACTCTCGCTGCCGAGCTCCACGCTTTCCAGCCGGTTCATGCACATCAGCACAGCCGTCAGCGCCTGCATGTCCTCACGTCGGGCATCGCGCAGATCAAGGCTTGTGGCCTCGCCGTCATATACCCTGCCGTCGATGACCGCGTTAAAATAGAACTCTGCCTGCCGGCAGTCCATGCGGATCTCCTGCATATCCTGCAGGCTGAACTTCCCGCCGCCGACCTCGCCGAAGCGGAGCACACGCACATCGGGAAGGCAGGTCAGCGTGTCGCGCATCGGCTTCACATCGGCGCTGCTCATCCAGGTCAGATCCAGTTCCTGCACATTGTTATCGACCATCTGCCCGTTCGGCAGGGGCACCGAGTACAGGACCGTCACCTCCGGGTGCGCTTCGCTCCACGCCGCAATCTCCCGATAGCAGGTGCTGCCGCGAAAGTCCGCACTTTTCAGATTGGTGAGATACTCAAGCTGTTCCAGCTCGCTTTTTCGGATAACAGCCTTTACATGGTCCGTATTGGCGGACACGCGCTTTCCGCCGAGCTCTACCTTTACGCTGCCGAACAGCGGCTTGAGGATCCATGGCGCTTCATGATAAACGCCGGACATGCCGAAAACCAGCGCGCCGCCGAGGATCAGCAGAGCCAGAAGCCGCTGCAGCACTTTCTTAAAACCCATCTTCTCCCTCCGGAGTCAGAAAACCTGTACGCACCGTATCGTGTGCATACGCAAAATCACACTACAATCTAAAATTATAGCATCCGTTTATTGTATTTGCAAGATAAAGTGCTGCCAAAAAAGCAAGAAAGCAATGCAGCATGAATCTTCTGTGCCGTTTTCTGTGCAAAAGCCGGGAACAGTTTTTTCCCGCGGACCCGTCTCTGGAAAAAATTCTCGCTTTTTTTGAAATTCGCGCTTGACAAACCGAAGTATGTCTGCTATTATAATCAAGCCGTGGCCGAGTAGTTCAGTCGGTTAGAACGCCGGCCTGTCACGCCGGAGGTCGAGGGTTCAAGTCCCTTCTCGGTCGCCACACATGCCCCTTTTTAAGGGGCATGTACTTTGCTGCTATAGCTCAGCAGGTAGAGCGCATCCTTGGTAAGGATGAGGTCCCCAGTTCGAATCTGGGTAGCAGCTCCAGAAAGACAGTCACCCCGTTGGGGTGGCTGTCTTTTTGCTTAGCTGCATCAGATTCGAATCAAGTATCGAAGTCCCCGGCGGGGACTTCGGCGAACCAGTTCAAAAACCGGTGAGCACCATAGGCAGCGAATCCGGGAAGCAGCTCCAACATTTAAGCCGCGAATCGCTAAGATTTGCGGCTTTTTGTTTTTATCTGCACTTTTCAGGCAAGTTCGCAGAATGTCCGTCCCGCTCCAAAGCGCAAAAGGATTGAGCTGCTCCAAAAATTGAGCACGAAGACGATTTAAGCCGCCCCATTTTCCGGGGCGGCTTTCTTTATGCTTCATGGGCTTTGAGTGCGTCCCGGACAGCCTGACCGGCCCGCCTTATGCTTTCCTCATTTGCATGGGCATACATGCGCAGCGTGACCGCTGTGTCGCTATGGCCCAGGCGTTCCGATACGCTGACCACATCCGCGCCGTTCGTGATGGCGATGCTTGCGGAACTGTGCCGGAGCTTGTGAGGGTGAAAGTCTTCGATTATTATGCCTGGCAATAAAGCAATCGTCCTGTCATTTCCTGTTCAGCTCTGTCCAGAGAGTTTCATCATTTCCTCTGTAATTTAAGAATATTTCCATCTTCCTCTAATATGGGTTCAACCGTCAACCACCTTTTCTTGTAATCTGCCGCAATTTTGCGTTTTCGACCCGATTGTCGGCTTCGCGTTTGCATTTGTCGAAAACTTTTTATATAATTCAGGCATATTTCTCAGTTTGGAGCATAGGAAATATGATTCTCAGTTTTACAGACGATTTCGATCCGGGCCTGATCGCAGACAGCGGCCAGTGCTTTCGCTGGACGAAGATTGAACCTCGTACATACCGGGTCATCGCCGGGAGCAGCTGCCTGTATCTCACCGCGCTCGGGGAAAACCGGTACGAGCTGGATTGCAGCGAAGAGTCTTTCGACGCCTTCTGGCGAAGCTATCTGGATCTGGACGAGGACTACGCCCGGATACGCGCCCGGATCGATCCCAAGTCAGACCCGTTTTTGTCTCTCGCCGCAGAAAACGAGAAGGGCATCCGCATTCTCCGACAGGATCCGTGGGAGATGCTGGTCACTTTTATCATCTCACAGAACCGAAATATTCCCGCTATCCGGCGCTCGGTGGAGCTGCTCGCGGAGAAGTGCGGCGAAAAGCGGGAAGACAGCCGCGGCGAGGTCTATTACGCCTTTCCCACTCCCGATGCCGTCGCAGCCTTGAGCGAGGAAGAGCTCAAGCTCTGCAGACTCGGTTACCGCTGCCGCTATGTCCACGCCGCGGCCCTCTCGGTTTTGCGCGGTGAAATCAGTCTGGAGCCGCTTAGAGACGCAGATGAAAAGACCGCACTTGCCACCCTGACCGGGCTTCTGGGTGTAGGCGTGAAGGTCGCAAACTGTGTGTCCCTCTTCGGGCTCCATCATCTGAACGCCTTCCCGCGGGATGTGTGGGTAAATCGTGTGCTCGCCCAGGAGTATTCGAAGGGCTACCCCTTTGATGCCTACTCTCCGTATAACGGGATCTATCAGCAGTATATGTTTGCCTGGTATCGCCATCGCGGCGAACAGGCATAGCAATATCGTTTTCTGTTGAGAAGCGGAGAAAAACACGATATACTTACTGTGAAAGCTGGCGCTTCCACAGTAAGTATGAGATTCAAACGCGCTATTCTCGCCCCTTGCGGGGCAACCGAATGGCATGCGTAAAAATCCCCATGCTGACTACGCTTTCATTTATCGTGGTGCGGATACTTCCGCATGGGGATTTACTTCAAACACATTACGGAAAGACGGGAGAACCATGAACACGATTCAGGGAATCCAATATATTGTAAATGCGTCGCCTGACCACGGAAAGGGGCCGGCGTTTCTCAGTCCGTTCGAGACCGCAGCTGTTCAGGCCTTTCATGAAGCGCTGCCGGAATATGCGCGGACTGCGCTTGTGCCGCTGCCTGAACTGGCTGAAAGCCTCGGGATCAAAGCGGCCTTTATCAAAGATGAATCCACCCGTTTCGGCTTGAAGGCGTTCAAGGGGCTCGGCGGGTCCTATGCGGTTTTCCGCGCTGTCTGTGACAGACTGGGTCTGGATTATCGGGAGACGACCTTCTCCGACCTGCAATCCGCCGATGTTCACCGGCAAATCGCAGCGCTGCACTTTGTCACCGCGACAGACGGAAATCACGGGAAGGGTGTGGCATGGGCAGCGGCAAAGATCGGCTGTCAGGCGCATGTTTATCTCCCGAAGGGTTCGGCAGCGGCGCGTGCCCAGGCAATCCGGGATATCGGAAACAGCGAGGCCGTCATCACCGAGTGGGGTTATGATGACACGGTTCGTTACGCCGCAAAGCTGGCGGACAAACACGACTGGGTGCTGATTCAGGACACCTCCTGGCCGGGGTACGAGGACACCCCGCGGACGATCATTCAGGGCTACACCACCATGTGCCGGGAGGCATCCGAACAGCTGGAGGAATTGGGTCTTGCCCCGACACACGTTTTCCTGCATGCGGGAGTCGGCGCGATGGCCGGCGGCGTTCTCGGCTGGCTGAGAAACCGATACCCGGATTCCGATTTGACTGCGGCGATCGTAGAGCCCACGGAAGCAGCCTGTGTCTTTGAATCCGTGGCGGCGGCTGACGGGAAAATGCACCCGGCAGAAGGAAGCGGCAGGACGATCATGGCAGGGCTCAACTGCGGCGAGGTCTGCCCGCTGACCTGGCCCATTCTGCTCCGCCAGGCAGACGCCTGGTTCTCCTGTCCGGACGAGGTCGCGGTGCAGGGGATGCGTTACTTGAACAGAGCCGGTGTCATCTCCGGCGAATCCGGCGCTGTCACCGCCGGACTTGCGTCTTTGATGGCGCAGGATGCTTTTGCGGATGTTAAGAAAGCACTCAAGCTCAACCGTGATTCGGTCCTGCTGCTTTTCAGTACGGAAGGAGATACCGATCCGGAGGCCTATCGGGAGATCGTAAATGTCCGACGAGCTCAAACGTCCGCGTGCTGAAATCCGCGCCCGGATGGAGAAGCTGGGGCTTAGATGGGAAGAAGTCTAAATAGAATCAGAAAAAGCGAAGCCCCAACGGATCGAAATCCTGATCCGTCGGGGCGTTTCTGATCTGTTTTTAATTATTCATCAAACGACGCTTTTATCATTTTCTGCCCTGTGGTATATTCTTAGTATGATATAGAGCGAAGCCTGTTTACCCGCTTTTTTGTGCGATTTCTGAAAGGAGAATACCATGTTTTTTGACACACCCATCCGCATCGGAGAGATTGAAATCTCCAACCGTCTTGTCATGCCGCCGATGCAGACGAATAAAACAGACCGCGGCCATGTGACCGCGGAGCTGGTGCAGTACTATCACGACCGTGCTGTGTACAGCCGCCCCGGCATCATCATTACCGAGCACAGCTACATCGCGGAAAGCGGTCGCGCGGCTGAAGGGCAGCTCTCCATCGCTACAGACGAGAGCGTAGAGGAGCACCGACAGCTCACCGACGCGATCCACACAGGCGGGAGCAAGGCTTTTGTACAGCTCAACCACGCCGGCAGCAACGGGATCGGCGAATCGGTCTCGGCAAGTCCGGTAACGATTCCCGCCAAGAAGTTAACCCGCCGCCCGCGGGAGCTTACCACGGACGAGATCCTGGAGATCGAAGCTCAGTTTGCGGCAGCGGCAGCCAGAGCCGTTCAGGCCGGGTATGACGGCGTTGAAATTCACTGTGCGCACGGCTATCTGCTCAACCAGTTTTATTCTCCGATGACCAACAAGCGCAGGGATGCCTACGGCGGAAGCCTCGAAAACCGGCTTCGGTTTACGCTGGAAACAGCGGCACGCGTGCGCGAGGCCGTCGGTCCGTCTGTGCCGATCGCCGTGCGTCTCGGCGGCGCGGACTACCTCCCTGGTGGGTCAAAGGAAGAGGACGCCGCCGAAGGCGCTTCCCTGCTGGAAGCCGCAGGCGTCGATCTGATCGACCTGTCCGGCGGGATGTGCTTTTTCTTCCGTCCGGGCCATTTGGAAGCGGGTTATTTCTCTTCCATGTCGGAGAAGGTAAAGGCACGTGTTTCCGTTCCGGTTCTGCTGACCGGCGGCGTCCAGCACGTTGCCGATGCTGAAAAGCTGCTCAGTTCGGGCAAAGCGGATCTGATCGGTGTCGGGCGTGCGCTGCTGAAGGACGCGCACTGGAGAGAGACGGCATAAGTGAGGAGACTTTTGAATGATGGAACTCAAGGAGCTTCTTGCATGGTTTGATCAGGGCGGCCAGTTTGGCGACGATCCTGAAATCGTTGCGTGCATGCGCAGATACATTCAGGAAAACAGACGTCTGCTGTTTGAGATGAACAATCTATGGCATGAGGATGAAAGCGAAATCACGGAGCTGTTCAGAAAGATCACTGCGAAGCCGGTCGGCGAGGGTGTGCGGATCGAGACGCCGTTCCATACCGATTTTGGAAAGAACATCACGCTCGGAAATCGCGTTTTCATCAATGCCGGCTGCAAGTTTCAGGACCAGGGCGGTATCGTCATCGGCGACGAGTCGCTGATTGGGCACAATGTGGTACTGGCCACGCTGGACCACAACCTCGCCCCGGAGAAAAGGCACATCCTTCATCCGGCACCGATCCGCATCGGGAACAATGTCTGGATCGGCGCGGGAGTTGTGGTCACAAAGGGTGTGACGATCGGGGATAATTCCGTCATCGCAGCCGGAACCGTTGTGACCCGCGACATTCCCCCAAACGTGATCGCGGCAGGCGTTCCCGCGAAAGTTCTGCGGGCTATCTGAAATGCCGTACACCCGGTACAATTTGCGTACCGGGTGTACGGCTACAGCTGACCATATCTATATCATGTATAACTGAATAACCATATTGTACCGTATTCTTTACATCCCAAAACAGTCAACCCATGATTGCAAGCCTCCCCTGTATATGGTAGACTGGAAAAAAGAAAGTCCGAAACTGTCGTGCAGATGAGAATCTCAAGTCCATCGTCGCCCCGGTTTCGGGCACGCAGAAAATGAACGGAGGAAAAGCGTATGAGCAGACTGTTTGAAGCAGCCAACCGATATGTTGCGACCAGTGACTGGAAGATCATCGCAGTCCTGAAATTCTGCCTGATCTCCCTTGGAATGATAATCGGCATGCAGATCAGGCCCGCGTACAAAAAGCCGGTCTTCCTCGGTGCGCTGGGCGTATTTGGCGTTACCTATGTTCCCCTTATGGTCAAGTTCTATCGGGTATTTACCGATAAGGAAGCATAAACGGACAAATGCCGCTGCGGGTTTTCCCCAGTGCAGCATTTGAGGAGGCAATAAAATGATGTGGTTTTGGTTAGCTCTCGGATCTGCGGTCTTTGCCGCGCTGACGTCCATACTGGCAAAGCTGGGCATTGAAGGGGTCGGCTCCAACCTCGCGACCGCAATCCGCACAATGGTCGTGGTGGTCATGGCGTGGGGGATGGTTTTCCTCACCGATCAGCAGGGCGGCATTCGGTCGATCGACCAGAAAAGCTGGATCTTTCTGATTCTCTCCGGCCTTGCCACGGGCGCTTCATGGCTCTGTTATTACAAGGCTCTGCAGCTCGGAGATGCGTCAAAGGTCGTCCCGATCGACAAGCTCTCCGTCGTCATCACGATCGTGCTGGCCTTTGTTTTTCTGCATGAAAAAGTGACAACCAAATCCGTGCTTGGCTGCATCCTGATCGGCGCGGGAACCCTGCTGATGGTTTTGTAAGCAAACACCCATGCGTCATAAATCGCACCACGACGCATGAAAGCTCATAACGCATGGGTGTTTTTTCGCATCTGTTTCGGTTGCCGCGCCAGCGACGAGAAACAGGCGTTTGAATCATATATTTTACTGTGCAAGCGGAGCTTTCACAGTAAAATACTGAGCGAAAAAACAGGAGGGCAGAATCATGGCCTTTGACTTCAAGAAAGAATACAAAGAATTCTACATGCCGAAGAACACGCCGGAGATCGTGACCGTGCCTGCGGCCAATTATATTGCCGTCCGGGGGCAGGGCGATCCCAACGTGGAGGGCGGAGCCTATCAGGCGGCCATCGGCGTTCTCTACGCGGTGGCCTATACGCTCAAGATGAGTTATAAGACCGACCACCGGATCGAGGGCTTTTATGAATATGTGGTTCCGCCGCTGGAGGGCTTCTGGTGGCAGGAGGGTGTCCGGGGCGTGGATTATTCCGACAAAGCCGGGTTCCGCTGGATCTCCGTGATCCGCCTGCCGGACTTCGTGACGGAGGCGGATTTCCGCTGGGCTGTGGAGACGGCGGCGAAGAAGAAAAAACTGGACTGCTCGGCGGCGGAGTTTCTGACGGTTGACGAGGGCCTCTGCGTGCAGATCATGCACATCGGCTCCTATGACGATGAGCCCGTGACGGTGGCGGTCATGGATCGGTATGTTCAGGAAAACGGGTATGAGAACGATCTCAGTGACACACGGCTGCACCATGAAATCTACCTCTCGGACGCGAGGAAGGTCGAGCCCGCGAAGCGAAAAACCGTGATCCGGCACCCGATCCGGAAGATGCTATAAAAACTCCGTACACCTGGTACGCAAGTCGTGCCGGATGTACGGAGTTTTTTTGTTTTTACTTCAAACTTGTCGAAACGCACTTGACAAGTGACCTTTCGTTCACTATAATGGGTGAACGAAAGGTCACCTAGCGATTTCTGGAGGTACTGATGGCGAACGACACAAAAGAGAGAATCCTTGCTGCGGCATTGGAGATGTTCTCAAAAAACGGCTATACAGGGACAAATATCCGTGAACTGAGCGCCTCGCTCGGGCTTGTGAAGTCGGGGGTCTATAAGCACTATGAGAGCAAGGAAGCGATCTGGAATGCGCTGCTGGATGAGATGATCGCTTATTATGGAGAGCATTTCGGTTCGCCTGAGCACTTGCCGCCTGTGCCGGATTCGCTGGAAGGGCTTGTCACGATGACCATGCATATGGTGAACATCACCGTTCACGATGAGAAGATCATCATGACGCGCAAGGTGCTGACGCTGGAACAGTTCAGAGACGCGCGTGCACGGGAACTGGCAACAAAACACTTCCTTACCGGGCTCACAGACATATTCACACGGATATTCACAGGCATGATGGATAAGGGCCTGCTCCGTAAAGACGATCCCAAAATGCTGGCCTTTGCTTATACCGCGCCGATCTCTGCCCTGATACACCTGTGCGACCGGGAGCCGGAGAAGACAGAGGAAGCAATGAAGCAAGTCGAGGCATTCAGCAGGCACTTTATCCGGGTTTATGGACAGGATGGCTGATTGTATGAGCAGACCACGACTGGTTTTGGAAACGAAAAGACTATTGCTGCGGGAAATGAAACCGGATGATTATCAGGCACTGTTCCGGGTGCTCGGCAGCCCTGAAACAATGTGGCATTATCCTTACACCTTCGATGGGCAGCATGTCAGGGCTTGGATCGAACAGAACATGAACCGCTATCGGAAGGACGGTTTCGGGCTATGGGCCGTGTGCCTGAAGGACACCGGTGAAATGATCGGCGACTGCGGACTGACACTGCAGAATATCAATGGAAAGACACTGCCGGAAATCGGCTATCATATCCGCCATGACTGTCAGCGAAAGGGCTATGCCAGTGAGGCGGCAAAGGCCGTCCGCAACTGGGCATTCCGCAACACGGATTATCCAGCCCTATATTCCTACTGCAAATACACAAATGTACCTTCCATCAAAACAGCAGAATCCATCGGTATGCATTTTGTATGCGAATATCCGGATGAAACAAACGGAACGACCCATGTCTCGGCTGTTTCAAGGAAAGAATGGCTGGATGAAATGACTGAAATTTACTGATCGGGAAACAGAGGTTAGATAAAAATGAATGGAAAAGCTCTCGTCGTCATTGACATTCAAAACGACATTACGAAGCATTACAGGGACATCATTGAAAACATCAATTCCGCTGTCGATTGGGCAATGAAGCAAGGAATGGCGGTCATTTATATCAAACACAACAATTTGTCTGCCGGAACCCGTACCTTCAAGCCAGGTACAAGAGGAGCAGAACTTGTGCCTGAGCTCAAGATTGTCTCGGATTATATCTTCTTCAAAACAAAGGCCAATGCTTTGACCAGCGAGGCGTTTTCAGAATTCATCCGGTCAAAGGAAATCAGGGAGTTTTACATTACCGGTGCTGATGCCACCGGTTGTGTGAAATCCACCTGCTATAACATGGCCAAAGCCGGATATACCGTGCATGTCATCTCCGATTGTGTGACCAGCTATGACTTAAAGAAGATGCCGGAAATGCTTGCCTACTACACGGACAAGGGCTGTGAAGTCAAGAACCTTGCCATTTATATGGGAAAATGAAATATCTATGCAAGAGATTGGACAATAACAATTTCACAGGTCATTCATTGGATGATTTTGTCCGTCACCAGACTGTTACAGAGTGTTGGAGAAAGATAGACAAGGATTGGAAGCTTGTGCCGAATGTCTATGAAGAAAACTGGTCGCAGGTG